>DASRGY010000075.1:0-13920 GCA_035650795.1 Saccharimonadales bacterium (SeqCode) | reverse complement strand
TACGCCTTACAGCACATTGGCTTTATGGTCCCGCCGCAAGCTGATTGTGGCTGGATAGGTGAGGCCGGTCCAGGTCCAAGCTACGGTGATACAGAATGGAAGGGCGAAAAAATTGATCCGCCGCTTGGCTATGATAATGACTTCACAAACCGCAATACCACCTTTATGGCTTGGAATTTAATGCATACAGCTCGGATATTAAAAGATTTAGGTGGTTTTCCGTCTTACGGAAATGTGTCCGAAGAGTGGGAGCACGTCACCAACGCTAAAAGCCAAAACCCTGAATACCGCTAGCGGAGAGTACAATGAGCTTGTGGCTATTATCAGAAAACCAAAAGTAATAAACAATAATCAATCCGGAGTAGGTCATCTTTTACTCTTTTTGTTAATAATAATTATTATTGCCGCAGTCAGTTTTGTCGGCTGGACCGTCCATAAATCAGCCAAAAAAACAGCTATGACATCTACAGATCAAAAAATGACTCAGGCCGATCATCCGTTAGTACTTAAAAGCATCGGCTTTAATCTGGATTATTACGACCCCGCCACTAACCACGCTGGAGATATGGAATTTACGCATGAAGACCATGACCTAAACAGCAATTTTAATCTTATTTTTGCCGATTTCGGCACACAAGACCCTCGTAGCCCTGGCGATCCAACTAAAACTAATGTCCAGCCGGTCTTTATATTGCCGCTTGGTACTAAAGTCCACTCGTTGGTTGACGGCGTGGTGGCTGATGTTAAGGGACTCTATAGCGGTGATTCAACGATCTGGGTAACAGCCAATGGCCAGATGACCAGCTACATTTACGAAACCGAGCACATTATTAATCCGATAGTTAAGAAGGGAGATAAAGTAAGCGGCGGGCAGGTTATTGGCGAAGTTAGCACGCACAGTTCACAATATCATCCGGGCTTTGGTATCGTCGAGATTGGTATTCTACATTCCAGCGGCACCCAGGCGCAGCATATTTGCCCGTTTCATTACCTTGACCCCAGCATTAAGGCGGATATTGACAAGAAAATTTTGGCTGTGCACAAAGCCTGGACAGACTATGTAGGTATGCCGAACCTTTACGACGACGCCCACAGCGTAGAACCGGGCTGTTTTGTGCTCGGTCCCGTCAACGGATGAGTGCTCATAGTAATGGTCGGCGTCCACGAAAGAAGCTAGCGTTTAAATAGCCTTAAAGCCCGCCCGCAGGGAATATTTAACTTGCCTGTCCCTTAGCGAATACTTGGCATGTTAAGTATTCTGCTTCGAGGTTAAGTATTTTAGCGGGTGTAGGTTTTGGCGTTAGAATCAAAACCGCTGACTTGGTCGGCACTTTTGTTTTTAAATACTTCGAATTTAAGTTTCTGTTTATCGGTCAATTGAGCTAGGACTGTTCCCAGCACTGGCCCGTTATTATTGGCTTTGGGACCTTTAACAAAGTCTGATTGAGTCCACTCGCTACCATCCGGTTTAAGATATTTGCGCTGCACTAGCTCGTACTTGACGACTCCGTTATCTTGGCCGACCTTGGCTGGATCAGGGCTGCCAGCTTTGGCAAAATATTGCCGGGCGTCGCTGCCATCACCTTTTGAAGAGTCAGGGTTAGTACCCGGATAGCTATCGTAATTACCGACCGAGACAACAGTCGCCGAAGGATCATAAAGATCGGGCGCTATCGATAGGTGACCTGTCCAATATTGGCCACCGGGCGGCGTACTATTATTGTTGTAACCCCCGCTGCCTTCCAGGAACCAGTTGCCAATAAGTTTGCCGTCAACATCATAATCGATTTTGCCCTGTATGGGTTCAACTGTACGCGGATCTTTTGTCTCCACAGTGCTGCGGAGGTCGGCAGTGTAGTAGGGGAAGGGATTATCGGTGTAGATTTTCCAGACCTCGCCCTTGTAGGTGGCTGGATTGATAAAGCCTTTGAGCGGTTTTTGGGTGTTCCAGACAGCA
Source organism: Saccharimonadales bacterium (SeqCode) (assembly GCA_035650795.1). Classification (GTDB taxonomy): domain Bacteria; phylum Patescibacteriota; class Saccharimonadia; order Saccharimonadales; family UBA10212; genus 2-01-FULL-49-22. Next base: position 11,963 of record DASRGY010000075.1, on the reverse strand, counting down.
AAGTCAAGAGTTTGGCCACCAATGTGGCCGATCAACTGGCCGGCTTTGACTTGGATCGGCAGGTGTTTGTCGTCAATACCGGACTCAACGCTAGTTACAAGGTCGTAGTAGTAAAAGAAGGTACAGGAGACACTAAATACTAGACGGATTCGACCATTGCTACCGTTCTCGGGCGGATGGACCTCGATGCCAGTAATTTGAGCATCGGCCATAGCGTAAACGGGGTATTTATCCTTAGATGAATTAAAAATTGTTGGTGAGAAATATTGATGGTCGATCGGCGTCACATGTCCACCAACAGTCAAGCCATAAGGGATGAGAATATTAAAGTCATTGGCATCCATAGGCAAGTGAGTAAAGGTGGTAGTGCCGCTGCCTTTGCAGTAGTTGTTACTTAGTTGTTCGCCGGCTTCTAAGGCACTTTGACCGCTAGGTGTTGCAGTTGATACTGAGGACTGGTTGGTAGTTTTACTAGATTTGTTACTCGAATATACTTTCCAGCCAGCAAAGCCAACAACGGCAATAATCACAATTAATAAGAATAGGCCCAAATGCGCAATGCCTGACTGAGACTTGCTACGATTTTTAACCATAAGCTTAATGTTAGCTGAAATTCAGCTAGAAATAAATAAAAGATTTACCTTGGGGACAGCAGGGAGTGTTTATTGATAAAAACAATAAAACATGTTAAAACATATACTTATGCCTGAGAGAGTTGTTCTCGAGAATAGGGAAGATGTAAGAACGGCTACCTGTTTAGCCTCTGGTTTACTGCATGAAGAAGTCCAAATACCAGATGGCGAGATACCAGAGGTGGGGACTGATGGCTATATGCTGGAGAGGTCAGCGCTTAGCGCTATATTGATTGCTAAAACTGTTGACCGCTCAGTAATAGCCGATGGTTCTGAACTTGGGTATAGATTTAGCAGCAAAATGCCAAGAGGCCTTGCTCCTCAAGCAGTACTAGCTAGGTGGATACAACGCCATAACCACCGCATACTTGATGATTTGATTAAAACTGATCCGGCTCTAGCGGTGATAGCTGAACGCTATCAGGATTTGGCCGTACCATTTAAGTCGGAATCCATCAGGCGAAAACCTCAGGACATCAGACGAGAGGTTTTGCGGTTTGATGGAGTTGTTCATGAAGCTGATGCCTGGCTGCGCGTCGCTAGTGTTGCCGCCTCTTATCACGATATCAATTTAGAGCGCGAACATGCTTTGCCGTTTGTCATCGCTAAGCTTCCAACGATGCAAATAACAGCCAGAGGTGATATGGCACTCCAAAATGTTCGAATGGCCATAAGAGAAGCTGGTGATGCTCTCGGTACACTGCATAATTCTGCTGATCCAATGGATCACGTGACCAGATATAAAGTCTTGAGAGTATATGTCAAAGAAAGAACAGGGCATTGGTTACCGGCTCAGAACTTTGAAGAGCTCTATGAAGTTGCGCAAAACCCTGTCACTGGCATAAGCCTTTCCGAAAAGCCAAAAGGTTTTGGTGAAATTAAACCATTTCGCAATACGGCTTATGGGTGTCCGGCGTCATATCGATTAAATAGCAGCAAGGCAGAGGACTTAAGGGTATCAGCCTTAAATAGGCTATTACGGGCTGGCGTTGCTGCTATGGCGCAGCAGAATGTCTTCAGGGAATCATTGGGCACAAAGTCAGTATTTGTACCCGACGCCCTTCTGAAACTTAATGCCAATTTGATGCAAGCTGAAAGAGAGGCTACCACTAAACCTGTTGCTGAACGTCAAGAAAGACTAGTAGCCTTGGCAGGAGTCCACGCATCATTACTGCGCGTCCGTTCTGCTGTTGCTTAAAAAAACTTGTCTGCAGCTAGGTACGTTTCTTGCGCAGCATTAGTCGTAAATTAGCCAAATAATGATAGGGGTTTAGGGTGGGATGAGACTTTAAGTATTCAAGATGAAAATTGACAAAAGAAATTTGGTTGCCCGGCCATTTAGCAGAATCGCCACGAAACGTCGGCTTAGTAATATATGTCGAACTAGATTCCATCAAATTTAGTTCTCCGACTATTTCGTCCATCGCAACCTCGTTAATATAACCCGGTCGCTGTTGAGTTGCCATTTAATACCATTATCCTCCTTAGAGGGAAAATAACCTAATTGGTACATCTGGAGCTAAGGTGTATAATAGAGGTAACTAGACAACTGCAACACTAAACGTCCAAGAGGGAGATCGGTAAAGATTGTTGTTGGGCTAAGCAATAACAATCAATGGAAAGGACATAAGATGTCAATTTTTACAGACCGTTCCTATCAGGATGAGCCAAGCCAGCCAGCTGGTGATGCTCCAGCTGGAGCACCGGCCGACGACGGCAATCCAGCCGAGGCTCCCCAAGCCCCAACCGCGGGATAGGCAGTAGTGCGCATAGAAGATCCGGCTAGAATGCTGGATCTTCTAATTAAGATAAGTAAGAAGGAAATATCATGGCAGCTAAATTATATGTAGGCTCATTGGCCTACAGCATTAATGACGACCAACTTAAGGAGCTTTTTGCTACCGCCGGGACTGTAGTTTCGGCACAGGTTATCATTGACAGAAACTCTAACCAATCAAAAGGCTTTGGCTTCGTAGAAATGTCGAGCGATGAAGAGGCCCAAAAAGCTATCAAAGAACTTAACGGCAAAGAAGTAGATGGCCGGGCAATTATGGTTAATATGGCACGTCCCAAAGAGGACCGCCCACAGAATTCTTTTGGTGGCGGACATCGCGGGCAATCTCGCGGTAGGTACTAAATTTTCCAGAAATAAGCTAGATCACCCGAATCCGGCTTGACTCTACAAAAATCTACCTAAATCTGAGATATTAGTTACCTGAAGATTTATGAGCAAGGATTTAAATATTGTCGAGGCCCTAAAGAGCGGCGCCGTTGGGCTTCTGCCGAGCGATACCATATATGGACTGAGCTGCTCAGCACTAAACCAACCAGCCATTGAGCGAATCTTTAAACTCAAAGGTCGTGGCTACGATAAGCTGTTTATTGTTTTAATTTCTGACTTTGATCAGGTGGCTGAACTTCACCTTGATCCTCAAGGATTTGAGCCTGTCCGTAACATTTGGCCCGCCCCACTCACACTGGTAGTGGCAACCTCTGACCAAACTCCAAAATTTCTGCGCCGAACCACCAATTCTCTGGCGGTTAGAATGCCTAATAAAGATGATTTGCGTAAACTACTTCGTAAAACTGGCCCTCTTGTAAGTACTAGTGCCAATCCCTCCGGCCAGCCGCCAGCCGAAACTGTAGATCAGGCCAGAGCCTATTTTGGCGACCGGCTTGATTTTTATGTTGATGCCGGGCCGATTAAAGGACAGCCCTCAACTGTTGCCAAAATTAATGACGGAAGAGTAGAAGTTTTGCGACAGGGGGCATACAAGCTTAGGGATTAGGAGTAGGATAAAAAAAAGGAGGATATATGGTAAAAAAATGGAATAACCGCAAGATAAAGGGCGGCAACTCGATGGCGCCGGCCTATTTTTTAGGAATGATCGGTTCGGCAGTCTACTACTTACACACCAGTACCGGTTTTTGGAGTAGTATAGCCGCTTTGCTTAAAGCATTGGTCTGGCCAGCCTTTCTGGTCTATCACCTGCTTGGCCTATAAATCCTTAACAAGTTAAGGATTTAATTAAAAGATTTAGCTGCCTCGACCGGCGGAATATTTGTCCTCGACATCGTAAGGACGGTCTGTCCAACAGCTACAGCGACTTGGCCATTTAATTCTGCGACTGGTCTTGCAGCCTCAGCTTCCCGTTCATTTTTTATTTGTCCGTACAAATAGTGTAGATAGTTTAATAAACCTAATCCTTCAATTCCCTCAAAACGTTTGTTTGCCAGCTTCCACTCAAAATATGTGACTTCTTCGTCGGATAGACGAGCTGCTTCGGTTTTATAGTCCTCGCTGCGTGCATTATGGCTGGTAATCCCAATTCTGCCGTCCTGTGCAATAATCACTTCCCATTTCTGGTAAATTTTTTTTCCACCACCTCGTAAATATTCAGTGACTTCGTAGTTATAATTGCCACTGCGGTCAATAGTAAGCGTTTGTGTGTTTGGGCCGACTCCGTGCATTTCGGTCCCTGCAAACTCGCGTTCGATAATAGGACCAGCTGCGACTTCCAAAACCTGGTCCATCAGGGTTAGGGCTTCGGTGGCTACAGTAACTGGTTTCTCTGCTCTATTTTCTGCTTCAATTGGTTCTGTTTGAGTCATGTTTTCTCCTTGAATAAATAAAAAACCTCCCGGCCGGGAGGTTGATCGCATAGTTTTTAGTAAATTAAACCAAGAGCCTCCCAACGGTTTCTATACAAGAACCGGATGAGGGAGAGAAGTTCTTATTTATATTGCAGCGGCTGTTCATGATTTATCTATTTACTGCCTTAAGTTTTGGAAAGTCAAGAACAACGTGATCATAGTTACTTACTTACCGGGTTAGTTTGCTAGAATTTAATTAATGAGTGTGTTTAGGAATATTGCGCGGTTTTCTGTACGCTGGCGCTGGCCAATTATTATTGTCTGGATCGCGGCTGTACCATTCCTAACTGCTACCCTGCCAAATATTAATGATGTAACAAAAAACAGTACTAAAGACTTCTTGCCTAAAAATAGTCCGACCGACCAAGCATCTAAGCTGGAATCTGCCTTTCAGAAACAAGACACTGCCAGCAATGCCGTTATTGTTGCTAGTCGCAAAAGCACCAAGCTGTCAGATGCCGATAATGTTGCCCTGCAGCAACTAGTTAACAATGTTAAAAAGACTAAAGAGATAACTGAGGTTGATAATCTAGGCGTAAGTGCTGATGGCCAAGCTCATGAGTATTTGGTTGGCGTTAGCGGTGCAGCTTTTGGTAACGGTGCATTTAAAATCGTTGATGATTTACGAACAACTATTCATAAAAGTAGTTTGCCGTCAGGCCTTAAAGTCAATTTAACCGGTGATTTGGCGGCTTCTGTTGATCAGGAAAACGCCAATAGTTCAGGTCGTAACAAGACCGAAATCTATTCGGTCGTACTGATCCTTGTATTGTTGCTTGTGGTCTTCCGCGCAATATTGGCGCCGATTGTAACTCTACTGCCAGCCGCTCTTGCTTTAATGGTTTCCCAGCCGATTATTGCTGAAGCAACGCACGCTGGCGTCCAAGTTGGGTTTATAACTCAAATATTGCTGATTGTACTATTGCTTGGCGCGGGTACTGACTATGGCTTGTTTTTGGTCTTTAGGGTGAGGGAAGAAATGCGCACTAAAGGTCTAACTGCCAAAGAAGCTGTTGTTGAAGCCCTAACCCATGTGGGCGAATCAATAACCTTCTCTGCGGCTACTGTTATTGCCGCACTACTTTGTTTAATGTTGGCAGTCTTTGGACTATATAGCGGTTTAGGCCCGGCATTAGCCATAGGTTTAACAATAATGCTGCTAATTGCGTTGACGTTTCTGCCGGCCTTACTTGCCGTAATGGGACGTGCAGTTTTTTGGCCAACCAAAACTAATCAAAGTGAAAACAAAATTGGGCTATGGGGCAGGTTGGCTGACCGGGCAATCAAGAAACCGGTGCTAATATTGGCCCTAGGCGTTTTGATACTTGGTGGGTTATCGTTGGGTCTTGTTGGCTACAAGGCAGCCGGCTTTGGAGACGTTAGTGCGCCGTCTGGTAGCGACTCAGCGACTGGCCAAAGTGTAATTGAGAAGCACTTCCCGGCCGCCAATAATAACCCACAGCTAGTAATATTTCGATTTAAAAGCTCTGTTTGGGATAATCCTGCAATAGTTGCTCAAGTTCAGGACAAGTTATCGGCTTCAAAAACTTTTAGAGCTGTTAGTGGGCCGCTTAATGCTAACGGTTTTACACTCACCCCAGAACAACTCCCACAGATACACGGCAGCGGTTCCCAGTCGGAAACAGCCCTTGCCCAGTTCATTAGTAAGAATGGAAAAACAGTGCAGTATTATGCGATATTAAGCGCTGGTAAAACCGGAAGTGCAGAGGCATTACGCGCTATACCCACCGTCAGATCCGAAATTCAAAATATTGCCGCAGAAGTAGGCGCGGATGAAAACAGCATATATAGCGCTGATTCTGTAGCATATGACATTAATCAAACTACGAACAAAGATCTACTAAAAATTATTCCCGTAGTTCTGCTAGTGATCGCTGCTTTACTAGCAATACTTCTCCGCAGTTTAGTAGCTCCTTGGTATCTAATTGCTACGGTCGGTCTAAGTTATCTGGCTTCTTTGGGTCTGGCGATGATTGTTTTTGTCCATTTCCTTGGTCATGATGGATTAAATTTTGTTTTACCGTTTCTAATGTTTATCTTTGGCATGTCTTTGGGACAAGACTACAACATCCTTGTAATGAGTCGTATTAGGGAAGAGACACATCATAGCAAGTCATTATTCACAGCTATAACTAAAGCTGTTGGCATAACCGGTACAACTGTTACCTCCGCGGGTCTAATACTGGCTGGCACATTTTCTATATTTGGCATTGTTGGCGGCAACGAGCAGGGGCAGCAAATCGGTTTTGGCGTGGCGTTTGCAATCTTATTAGATACCTTCTTTGTCCGTACGCTGCTGGTCCCGTCTATAGTTGCTTTACTCGGCAAATGGAACTGGTGGCCATCAAGCCTGCATCGGACAGTTAAATAAGTAGAAAATTTATGCCTAAACTACTTTTTACAAGCAATACTCATCCTCTACCGTTTTCTGATTTAATAATCCAAAATGGCCGAGCATATGTAGCAGGACAAGTCGGCTTTGATAAGGACGATAAACTAGCGGACAATATCGAGGACCAGACAAGACAAACACTCGAGAATCTAAAAGCAGCCTTACAGCGTGGCGGTTTAGGACTGGAAAATATAGTTAAGGTGGGAGCATTTTTAACAAATAATGAAAATTTTGCTGGGTTTAACAAAGTTTATGCCGAATACTTTCCTAAGGATAAGCCGGTCAGGACCACAATATTTTGCGCTCTTGCAAAACCAGATTTTTTAGTGGAAATCGACGCAATAGCTGAGCTATGAGGGTTTTGGTATTTGGCGACAGCAATACGCAGGGATTTTGGGATATAGACGGTGGCTGGGCAAGCAGGCTTAGAAAACACTACGATATTAGGACGATTAAAAGATTACACAAAAATAAAGACTACCCGGAATTCTACAATCTAGGAATATCCGGCAATAAGACAGTTGATGTACTCCAAAGATTTGAAGATGAAACAAAATCGCGCCGCTGGAAGAATGAAGAATTTATTATAATTTTTGCAATTGGTCTCAATGACACCACCATAATGGGCGGTTCTGAGATTTCTAATACGGACGTCTACCGTGAACAGCTGGAGCGGTTATTGTCTGAAGCTAATAAATATTCGGACAAAATACTTTTTGTTGGCCTGACGCCGGTAGAAGAAAAGTTAACTAACCCGGTACCGTGGGATAAAACTATCCACTACACCAACGATAGAATTTTTCTGTTCGAAAATGTCATGCGGGATGAATGTCTTAAGCACCATGTACCACACGTAGCCGTTATGGAGGAAATGCAGGACAGAATAATCGCTGGCCAGAAACTACTTGAAGATGGGCTTCATCCAAATAGTGAAGGACACGAACTTATTTTTAAGCTTGTGCTACCCCAACTTGAGAAACTTTTAGCTACTTAGCTGATAACTTGATAAAATGCTAATGTATCTTTAAAGATGTAACTAATGGACGAACAAAAAAATCAAGAAACAGAACCAAAACCCGTAGATCGGACAGCAGAGGAAGCAACCGAACCAGAGCCAAAGCCTGCTAAAAAAATATCTATCGGAGGTTCACGCTGGCATAGACTTAAAACTTGGTACGTATCCCACAAAAAGCTCTCCATCCCACTAACGGTCCTAGTTCTCTTACTCCTACTTGCGGTTGTGCCTTGGACAAGATATAAAATTGGCGGGCTATTTATAAAGAAGGACGTACTGGTATATACGGCGGATTCTAAATCTGGGTCTACAATTTACCAGGCCGGTGTCACGCTGGATGGCAAGCGACCCGGTGCGTCCGGAAAACCGCCGTACCCATACTACTTTAAGGGTGTTTCTATCGGCAGACACAAGATATCTTTTGGGGCGAGCTATTACAAAAGCTCACAAAACGTTGTGACTATAGATGTAGGCCTCTCAAAGAACCACAATATTAAGATACTAGGTCAGGCAACGGGACGTCTGGTTACTATAAGGTTAACAAATAAAATTAGCGGTAAAGCCGTGCCTAACTTACAGGTTAAAGCCGGCAAGTCAGTAACTAAGACAGATTGGAAAGGCGACGGCAGTGTTGTGGTTGATCCTAATTTAACATCTGTACAGGTAGAGATTTCTGGACAAGGGTATAACACTTTTGTGACAAAAGTACCCGTAAACGCCGGTGAGGTCAATTTTAATCAAGTTGTGGTTGTCCCTGCGGGTAAGATTTACTTCCTTTCAAAACTTAGCGGCAAGATTGATGTGGTTAAGACTGACCTTGATGGCGCAAATCGGCAGACTGTCTTAGCTGGCACTGGCAATGAAGATGACCAAAACACTGTCTTGTTGGCTTCAAGGGACTGGAAGTATCTGGCTCTCCTGTCACGCCGCGCGGGAACATTTGACACCCTATATTTAATAGATACTTCTAATGACAGTTTAACTGTAATAGATGAAGGCGATGTTACATTTGACCTGCTGGGCTGGAGTGATAACTACTTTACTTATGTGGTCCATAGACCAAGTGTCTCTGCATGGCAGTCAAATGCTTCATCAATTAAAAGCTATAACGCCCAAACCAAACAGCTAATTTCATTAAATAGTACCTCCGCCACTGGTTCTAGTAACGCTGATGCGGTGTACGAAACCTATATTATTAAACCAATATTATTAGATAACGTTATTGTCTACGAAAAAACTTGGTATAAATACCCTGGATATCTTACGGTAGACGGACATACTAATTCGCTGAATGCAATCAAGCCAGACGGTACTGGGAGTAAACAGATAAAAATACTAGATTCCGCAAAGTCTTATTTTGGCGATATGGTATTCCATAGCCCGAGCAGTGTCTATGTTGGAATTAGTAATGTAGATGGTTCTGCAGGGTCTTACTATGAGCTTAATTTAAGTGGCGCGCTGACCCAGAAAGATCTGACTAGCGATGACGTATTTAAGACTTACCCGACCTACTTATTCTCACCAAATGATAAACAAACTTTTTGGGCTGAACCAAGAGACGGTAAAAACACTTTGCTCATTGGTGACTCAGACGGATTAAACGGAAAATCCACTGCTAGTCTCAGTGACTACAGCCCTTATGGCTGGTATACCGACACCTATCTCTTAGTGTCAAAAAATTCTAGCGAACTTTACATTATGCCGGCTGATGGTACGAAGAATCCAACCAAAATAAGCGATTACCATAAACCGGCACAGTCATTTAACGGTTACGGCGGTGGTTACGGCGGCATCTAAGCCTATGCCAGAACTCCCGTTACAGGAAATATAGAAAAAACTGCATTGATGGCTAGAGTGTAGAAAACTTCAAGGTTCTGGCGACAAGCGATAATACTTAACAAGTTAAGCAAAATCGTAACCGTGATCTTCTTACTTATGCTAAAATAATGATAAGTAGGCAATAGCCTTTAAAAATAAAACCATAAAAATGAATCCTATATCACAACCAGCTCCTCAAGCCGCGCCACTCTTACACGACATATTGCCGCCTAAAGAAACCGCCAGCCAACCCGCTCAGACTCCAGTGGGCACAACTGTTCAACCTGAATTTGTTAACGATATACCGGTACAGAACCCGCTTGGTACAGCGGAGGCTTCCAGGCCGGTTGCGACAGCTAATCCTATTGCTCAGGCCACAAAATCCATAATTAGGAATGTCAGCGGACAGGATAAAGAACTCGACCAAATACTAAAAGACGTAAATAATTCTGTAAAACAAATTGACAAGCCGGCAGAGGCGCGCTTTGCGAATTTAAAAGGCGCTACTTCTCAGCCAGCTACTGTTCAGCCCAATACCAAAAGCAATAAAAAGACTTCAGCGATTCTTGCTACCGCTGTTGCATGTGTAGTAGCTGTGGTGCTTTCTGTCTCAGCCATAATGATTTACAAAAAATGAGACTCACAAAATTTGTACATTCATGCCTGCTTATAGAAGCCGATAACAAAAACGTACTTATAGACCCAGGTAAATTCACCTATGATAGTCGTCTCTTGAACATTAGCAGATTACCGCGGTTGGACTATATAGTTATCACCCATGAGCACACAGACCATTACAACGAACCGTTGCTGAGAGTCCTGGCTCAAAATTTCCCACATGCAACCATCATTACCAACAATGATTTGATTACTAAGTTACGCAAGTTAAAGCTGCCTAATCAGGTAGAAGGTGGAAGTGATGAAACTTTGACGGTTTTTGAAGCTGCGCATGAAGTTCTTCCTTTAAAGCTTCCCAATGTTATGAACATTGGTATTCATATAGGTGATGATATAACCTGCCCAGGTGATTCCTTTGCATTTAAGCACACCAGAAAAGTCTTGGCGCTACCATTAACGGGACCATGGGGCAGCCTAAAAGATGCACTTAATTTTGTAGTTAAGCTTAAGCCTAAAGTAGTTATCCCAGTTCATGATTGGGAATGGCATAAAACTGCCAGGGAAGCGCGTTACGAAATGTGCCAGAGCCTACTGACTAAAAAAGGCATTAAGTTCCTTGAGCTAGAGAACTCTGTTCCTATAGAACTTTGATAGACTAGGGCTATCATGCAGGACCAACTTGAAGGAGTCCTTCATAAGGCAATTATTAATCATGTTTTTCCAGGAGCTGTTCTTGGGTATACCACAAATGGCCAAAGAAATATTTTGGCTGCTGGAAGCCAAACTTACGAGCAAAGTTCTAAAACCGTAGATTCAGAAACAATTTACGATATAGCTTCGCTAACTAAAGTTATTCCTACAAACTCGTTAGTTCTTAAGTTGGTTGAGCGGGGCAGTTTGTCGCTTGATGACCAGGTTATCAAATTTATTCCTGAGCTTAAAAACCCCGGGCGCGAGACTATACTTGTTAAACATTTACTAACGTATAGTGTTATTTTTGCTTTGCCTCATCGCCTATCTGAATATGCGTCGCAGGGAGCAAAAGCTATTTTTGAAGCTATATATAACGCACCACTTGGAGATCAAGTTGGGGTGACTGTACTTTATACTGACGCCCCTGTTATTTTAGCTGCCCAATTAGTAGAACGAGTCACTAAGAAACCATTGGATGATTTAGGAGATGAGCTGTTATTTAAACCTCTAAATATGCTTCATACCACATTTCACCCGGACAAATTCGATAAATCCTTAATTGCACCATCTGAAATTGTTGATGGGAGGGAGTTGAAAGGAGTCGCTCACGACGAAAAGGCCCGAGCTTTGCTAGAAGATGGAATTATGCCTGGTCACGCGGGAATTTTTTCTGACATTTCTGATTTATTAAACTTCGCCGAAATGCTTCTTAATAGAGGGCGATTTGCCGAAAAACAAGTATTTAATCCTCAAACCATACTAGAGATGCATACTAATCAGATTAAAAATTCTGATTACGCTGCTGGTTTAGGTTGGCATATAAAAAAGCCTGACTTTATGGGTAGTAAGGTGTCGGATCAAGCCTTTGGCAAAACCGGCTTTACCGGCCCAGCCATATTAATAGATCCAGACAAGAAAATTGCTATGGTTTTGCTGACTAATAGCACGTATCCGCATCGTTCAGCCGATAGGGATGGTATTAATCAAGTTAGACGAGAACTGGCTGATATCATTTTCAGCTAAATTCTTTACGGAGCCATTCATCTATACCACCAGCGCCACCGGCAGAAAAGCACAAAACTAAATCACTATTTTGGGCATGAGCTTTAATTTTGTTTTT
>DASRGY010000074.1:0-16761 GCA_035650795.1 Saccharimonadales bacterium (SeqCode) | reverse complement strand
TGTTCTACTCCACCTTGAAGATCTAATACATAATCGAATGATCAATCAAGAGAGAGCTGTGTCAGTAGTTTCGGCCGCCCTACGGCGGGGGCGAGCAGGCGTTGCCGACCCCAAAAGGCCGATTGGCAGCTTTCTGTTTTTAGGTCCTACAGGAGTCGGAAAGACTGAGCTGGCACGATCACTAGCGGCAGTCTATTTTGGTGACGAGCGCCAAATGATTCGACTTGATATGACAGAGTATCAGCAGTCTGAGGATGTTGAGCGTTTACTCGAAGTTGGCAACCCGACAGATAAGAGCTTAATTCTAAAGATTCGTGAGCAGCCATTTTCAGTTGTACTGTTAGATGAGGTCGAGAAAGCTCATCCTGCCGTATTAAATCTCCTATTACAGCTGCTAGATGAAGGGCAGCTGACGGATAAATCCGGTAAAGCGGCATCATTCAGGAATGCGATCGTTATTGCTACATCTAACGCCGGCTCAGTCGAAATTGCTCAGCGTGTAGCAAAGGGTGACTCCCTAGAATCATTTGAACGTCCACTAGTTGACCAATTAATATCGCAGGGCCAGTTCAAGGTCGAACTCATTAACCGGTTTGATGGAGTGGTCCTATTTCGCCCACTCAATGAGCCAGAGCTTAACCAAGTAGCCAAACTCATGCTTACAGAAGTTAACAAAAACCTAGCAACTCAAAATGTTACAGTTAACCTTACGGACGCAGCCTTGACTACACTGGTTAGGGCTGGGTATGACCCAGAATTCGGAGCGCGGCCAATGCGCCGCGTTATCCAGCAGACAGTCGAAGACGCTGTGGCTACCAGAATTCTACAAGGTCAGGCACAACCTGGATCAAGCATTACTATCGATGTAGGTGATTTACCGAAGAAAATTACTGTCTAATGCCGACTTCTAACGAGCCATCGGTGAGCACCATTGCTGTTGATACCGCATACATAGTTTTAGCTATTAAAAACTCTGCTCTAGTAGCTGGATCATTTGCGTATAATCTGTCTGCCCTGTACTTAACGAACCAGTAGTCATAATTAAAAGCTTGGGCTTCATTCTCACTGTCCAGACAAAAGTGATCACGGTTAAATGTTGTGCCTTCAACTTTATTAATTACCAAAAATAGCTCTTTGTGTTCCCCCTCAACTTGTTCTATAGCATCATGTCCGGACAATTTCCTGACCTGCTCAGGTATAAGAGATTTATAACGATAGGAACCGTCTTTATCCTGTATAAGATAAGATCTTTTGAACTCTTTGCCGTTAATAATATGTAATCGTTCTATAACATTTCGGAAGGCTTCATCTGTAAAATCTTCACCAATGATGCTTTTTGCATAATTTGCAATAATCGGCAATGCTTCAGCATTGGTCATATGCGCCAGAATTTCTGGCATTTTATCAATGGCTCCACAACCTGTTTTATGAGGGTTAGGGTGGTCATCTTCATGATTTCCAGGTGGAAAAGCTAGGCCAAGCGCGTCGTAACGCTCTTTTGCCATATTAAGATCATCAACTATAGTTTTATCCTTAGGAAGTCTGTCAAACTCAGCGATACGAATTGCCAATGCAACTGCTGGAGTGCCTCCAGGAGTTTGAGGCCCAAGCTTGGCGTGTATGATATCAACTGCTCGACGGAATAAGTTTCCTTTTTTTGGACGTCCATCAATGCACCGTACAGGGCTATTTGGCGAAACTTCAACAAAGTACTTATCTAGTGATTCTCTATATTCATCCTTAGACTTCTTTCTAAGGTCAGGCTGCTCAGCACTAATATTCCCTAGCCAAATATTTTTATCGGATACTCCACCATCCAAACGGCCCAGCCATATTATTCTAGACTGATAGTCATGTTCATTGACTTCTGGCACTATAACTCTCCTTGAGGTATCATTTTCTGGCAACAGCAAAGCTCCTTTTACTGATCACATTCCGGTAGTCTTTAATTTTAAGAATGCCAGTTGCTAACCTTACACCTGTGCAGCGAGCATGTCAAGGAAAATAGTGACATTTATCACTGATATTGGTCACACTTCTAAAATTACTTTTTAGGACGCTATACTTATACTTATGGCAAATAAGGGAGTTCCACCATCGACTATTTTGGTAATCTTCGGGATTACAGGCGATCTTTCTCATCGATATTTACTCCCGGCTCTCGTGCAAATTATAAATGACGGTGAAGTTGGTGAAAGGTTTTCAATTGTTGGTGTTTCTCGGAGACCGGTAGAGCTACATGACATTTTTAAGACTGATCAGCAGATCCTTAGTAAGCACACAGAGATATTTCATATGGACTATGGTCAAAAAGAAGACTATAGAATGCTTAAGGATAAACTAAATGAGATTGATATAAAGCAGGGTGGAAATAGCCAGGTTATTTTTTATTTTGCCGTACCACCCGCTGCCACTCTGTCCATTATTACTAACCTAGGGCAAACAAACCTTAACCACTCGGGCGCAAAACTGTTGCTGGAAAAACCATTCGGCACAGATTTTAAATCTGCTCAGGAGCTTATTAGTGAGATTGATAAACATTTCTCTGAAGACCAGGTATATCGTATAGACCACTACTTAGCAAAAGGTATGGCCCAAAATATCGCAGTATTCTTGGCGAGCAATTCAATATTCCGGTATGTATGGAGCGCCCAATTTATAGAAAAAATTAATATTATAGCTACGGAAAAGATTGATATTGAAGGGAGAGTCGAATTTTGGGAATCGACTGGTCTTTTAAGAGACTTTGTTCAAAGCCACTTATTGCAACTCGCTGCGTTGACGTTGATGCGTCCTTGCTCTCATATGTTTGATTTTGAAGAGATGCCGGAAAGACGGTTAGAGGCATTAGAAAAACTAAAGGTTTCGAGTCTAAAAGATGTTATTAGGGGGCAATATTCAGGTTATCGTGAAGAGGTAAAAAACACTAATTCGTTAAGTGAGACTTTTGTAGCATTTAGGCTCGAGACTTCCGATATCAGATGGGCGGGGACACCGATTAATATTTTTAATGGTAAAAGCCTTGACCAGAAGTTAACGCAGATAGAAATTCACTTTAAGAAGAATGAAGGTGGACAACCAAATCTTCTAACTCTTAGACTCCACCCGAATGAGGGAATCGAACTTGAATTATGGGTTAAAGAACCTGGATACGAGCCTAAGCTGCAGATTGAACCATTAAGATTCTTATATGAGAAAAGGTTTGGGCGAGTGCCAGATGCATACGAGCAGGTGCTGGTTGATGCAATAAAGTCCAAGAGAAGTCTCTTCGCATCTAGCCAAGAGGTTTTGGCGAGCTGGAAGATCTTGCAGCCAATACTCGAGTTCTGGAAAACTGACAATCGAGTAATTATTTATAATAAAGGCAGTAGCATCGAAGAAGTTTTGGCGCTTAAAAAATAAAGCCGATATAATAAATATTCGTGACTGAACCAATTATTCAAGCTGAAGAGGTTGTTAAGACCTATGGTGAAATCAAAGCAGTAGATGGCATTAGCTTTAAGGTCCAGCCTGGAGAAATTTTTGCCTTTCTTGGTCCTAATGGTGCCGGGAAGAGCACGACTATAAGCATGCTAACCACAATGTTAAGGCCGACAAGCGGCAAATTAATTATGAATGGCTATGATGTCACCAAAGAACCGGCTTCAGCAAGAAAGTCATTTGGAATTGTTTTTCAAGATCCGGCTGTTGAAGAAGAGTTAACTGCCTACGAAAATATGGAGCTACACGGCATTTTATACGGTGTTGGTAATAAAGGCTTACGTAAAAGAATAGAGGAATTATTAAAGCTAGTGGACCTATGGGAGCGAAAAGATTCTATGGTCAAGACTTATTCCGGTGGAATGCGTAGGCGTTTAGAAATCGCGCGCGGCCTTTTACATCACCCAAAAATTCTTTTTTTGGACGAACCGACTCTTGGTCTGGATACTCAAACACGTAACCTGCTTTGGGATTATGTCAAAAAACTTTCAAAGGGTGAAGGAATGACCATATTCTTTACGACTCACTATCTGGATGAAGCTGAGGAAGTTGCAGAGCGTATAGCTATTATTGACCACGGCAAGATTGTGGCTAGTGGAACGTCCAAAGAACTAACCAAACAGACAGGTACTAAAACGTTGGAGGAAGCCTATTTAGAGCTGACAGGCCGTACTGTACGCGATGAGACGTCAAAATCTAATGACGGGTTAAACGTTCGGCGCGCTGCTAGGATGGGGAGACTCCGCTGATGGATGTAATGCAGATTTTATGGTTGCGTCAAATGAAGCGCTACGTGCGCTCCAAGTCTCGAGTTTTTGGAGCCATTGGCCAGCCTCTGCTATTTTTACTAGCACTTGGATATGGGTTGGGTTCTGTATATAAACGGGCCGGCCAGGGTGACTATCTACAATTTCTAGTGCCAGGCATAATTGTCCAAACACTCCTTTTCTCAGGTGTATTTTGGGGTATTCAGATTCTGTTCGATAAACGGTTTGGGTTTTTAAAGGAGATGCTTGTTGCTCCAGTCTCACGACTTCGAATTTTAATGGGCAACGCTTTGGGTGGTGCTACGATTTCACTTTTTCAAGCGATTCTGGTCTTTACGATTTCGTTTATCTTAGGTTTTAGACCAGTGGACTGGAGCATGTTGCCTCTGGCTTTTCTTATAATGATTGTGCTAAGTCTTATTCTGACTAGCTTTGGTGCTGGAATCGCTTCTATGGTAGAAGATTTTCAAGGTTTTCAGGCAATAAATAACTTTTTGATTTTTCCATTATTCTTTTTATCGAGTGCCCTTTATCCGCTAACCAATGCGCCAGAACTTTTGCGCTGGTTAGCTTCGATTAATCCAATAAGCTACGCAGTTGACGCTCTGCGCTACACTCTTATCAATCAATCTCATTTTGGCATCACTAAGGATCTCGTTGTTTTAACAATAAGTTTGATCGCTGCAATAATCTTTGCTGTTAATCGTTTCAATCGTCTACAGGTATAGGACTGCACTTAGAACTTAGAGATCAGGTCAAGAAGCTAGTGCTGTACGCTGATAACTAAAAGCTGTAGGCTATTTTTATGGAGAAACCATTGGCCGAGAGGATGAGGCCACAGAAGTTATCTGAGGTAATTGGACAATCGCATATTGTAGGTGAAGGCAAAATGCTCCAGCGACTTATTAAAACAGGTAAGCCTTTTAGTCTTTTGTTTTGGGGACCTCCAGGAAGTGGTAAGACAACGCTGGCAAGGATTATCGCTAAGGAACTAAAGGCTGATTTTATCGAGATCTCTGCGGTTAGTGCTGGGAAAGCTGATGTAGCTAGCGTGGTCGAGCGGGCTAAGACTAACGCTAGAATGCCGAGTCATAGTGGCAGTATTATCGGTAGAAATGGAAGTTCTCCCTCAAAAATAATGCCTACTGTGCTTTTCGTGGATGAAATACACCGCTTTAACAAAGCTCAGCAAGACGCATTTTTGCCACATGTTGAATCAGGATTAATAACTCTAATCGGAGCTACTACAGAAAACCCTAGCTTTGAAGTAATTACGCCATTACTTTCACGTAGCCGGGTAGTAGTTCTGGAGCCACTTTCGAAGGAAGAAATAATCCAAATCATTAAAAAGGCTGCTAAAACACAAAAGCTGACGCTAAAGCGACTACCAACCGAAAGTATTAATTTAATAGCCGAGCTCTCTGGTGGCGATGCCAGAATCGCACTCAATACTTTGGAATTAGCCAGCCAACTTACCCGCGGTAGGATTAGCCCTGGCATAGTGGCTTCAGCTGCTCAAAAGAAAATCCCTGGATATGATAAAGCTGGAGAAAATCATTACAACATCATTAGTGCGTTCATTAAAAGTATGAGAGGGAGTCAACCGACAGCAACACTTTATTACATGGCTCGGATGCTTCAGGCAGGTGAAGATCCTAAGTTTATTGCCCGCCGCATGGTAATCTTCGCTTCAGAAGACATAGGTTTAGCGGCACCGGCGGCCTTAAACTTAGCAGTCTCAACATTTGAAGCGGTTGAACGAATCGGCATGCCGGAATGCCAATATAATCTGTTCCATTGCGCTGCAATCCTCGCTAAAGCACCGAAATCAAGAGAGGTAGCTAGCGCGATGGGTAAAGCACTAACTGTTGCCCGTAATTATCCAGACCTACCGGTACCGCTCCATTTACGGAATGCTCCCACAAAACTAATGAAAGACTTAGGCTATGGTAAAGGGTACAAATGGCAGGCTGACTTTAAGCCTCAACAGGGGTTCCTCCCAACCGAGCTAGAGGAGACTAACTTTTTCAATAGCTAATTTTAATAAGAAAAAAACGAACTGCTATGATTAGTTTATGTCCACTGAGTTGGTTGACGTAATGAATGAAAGCGGGGAAGTGGTTACTACGCTTTCCCGTGAAGAAGCGGAGAAACTCAACCATTTGACTCAAAATGTTCTGGTTTTTCTCTTTGACTCAGATGGTAGAGTTTGGATACAAAAACGCCCCATGAATAAAAAGCATTTTCCTAGTTTGTGGGATATATCTGCTTGCGGTGGTGTATCTAGCGGCGAAGACTTGACCAAAGCAGTGAAAAGAGAAGTGCTGGAAGAAACAGGACTTGAGACCAAGCTTATTTACGTAGAAAGCTTTTTAAATGAATTCCCCGGGCATAATGATCAGACTTTCCGTCGACTATCCCATCTATATATTGGGATAACGAATGAAATCCCAAAGGAAAACAGAGAGGTTGATGAATTCCGAGCTTACCACTATAAAAAACTAGCAGCTAATGTGGCAAAGAGTCCAAGTAAATATGTACCGTCGTTCTTACTAGAATTGAATAAAGCAGTTAAAGCTTATAAAAAGCAAAAAGATATTTAAGCCAATATTCAGGTTAAGATGGATAGAATGATCGGGATGAAGAGAACCATAGTAATTATTTTGACGATCGCAGTACTGGGTCTACTAAGTTTATATGCTAAAGACCGGCAGCAGTCATCGTCCAATCTTCCACAACGACAGACACCTACCGCTAGTTCAGGAGTGCAACCGATCTCAGGCTCACCTGCACAGCCGCAATCAGCTACCTTCAAGGATGGGGTTTATAGTGGTTCTTCACAGGATACCCCTTATGGGACTGTTCAGGTGGCTGTCATCGTAAGTGGTGGTAAGATTACCAGCGTCAATTTTTTACAGATGCCTAACGACCAGCACCATTCAGAGGAAGTTACAGCCTTTTCAGAGCCGATCTTAAGGCAGGAAACATTGGTAAATCAGAGCTCCAATATAGAATTTGTATCCGGAGCAACGAGTACTAGTTTTGGTTATCAGGAATCACTTCAAGCAGCACTTGACCAAGCGCGTATTAGCTAGAATGTTTATATGCGCCAAGTAGCTCAGATTATGGGAATGCCTATCAGTATAGATATTCCTAGTTGCTCAGATGATAAAATTTTTGAGACCATTTTTAAATGGTTTAAACAAGTAGATGAGCGATTTAGTCCATTTAAGAAAAACAGTGAACTATCTAAATATAATAGAGGTGAGTTCTCTGGAAGTGAACTGAGCTCTGATATGAGAGACATCATAGAATCGTGTAATCGCTGGAAAGAAATAACCGGTGGCTATTTCTCAGCCTGGTATAACCAAGAATTTGACCCTTCGGGATATGTGAAAGGTTGGTCTATAAAAAAAGCGGGAAATTTAATAAATGGGCTCGGGTTTAAAACTTATTGCATAGGTGCGGGAGGCGATATTATGGCGTGCTCTGATGGTCAAAAAGAATGGACTATAGGCATTCAGGACCCTGGTGATGTAAAGAAAATACTTAAGAGATTAAGTATTAAGAATAGCGCTGTAGCTACTAGCGGAACTTATGAACGGGGCAAGCATATTATTAATCCTAAAACCTGTAAACCAGCAGATGAATTTATGAGTGTTAGTATAATTGGACCGGACATTATAACAGCAGACGTTTTATCTACTACGCTATTCGCTATGGGAAATAAAGGAATTGAATTCGTATCAAAGTTTGCTGATTACGATGCAGTTTTTATTGCGGCCTAACCGTAACCGGGGAAGTAATCAGTGATAATTTGTCGTCTTGAGAGCCCAAGTGCAAAGAGAGACTCTCTGGCTGCCTTAACGAAGCCATAAGGCCCGGAAATATAAAACAAACGCTCCTTGTAATCCGGCACCCTCTGTTTTATGAGAGCTTCGCTTATTTTGCTGGTTGTTAAGCTTGTATGTACGCCAACGTTCGCCGCATGAGTCCATACCTCTTTGAATGCAAATTCTTTAGGATCGTTAGCTGTATATAGCAGCTTTATGTCAGACGATTTGTTCTTGTCGTCAAGATATTTAATGATACTCCTGAATGGTGTGACCCCAACTCCTCCTGCCAAAAATGCTAGCTTTTGGTGCGTGTCTAGTGGTGGAGTAAATGATCCAGCAACTTGAGTTGCCAATACTTCATCGCCTGGACTCATTTTAATTAGGTAAGACTTAAAGCTGCTAGTTTTTTCTGGGGGTATCTTAATTGTAAAGGTAATAATGTCTTCGGTTGGCGAGGACGATAAAGTTAGGTAACGTCGATTGCCCCGGCTATCTGATTTACTGAATGGAATAGTCCACTCCATATATTGTCCTGCTAGAAAATTTAATTTACCTTTGGGGTGAAAAGCAAAGCTGTAGATTCCCTCGGCTTCTTTGTGGCTGCCGACAAAATTCATCTTAATTCTTTTATAGGGCATCACTATAAAGCTGAAAATATTACCTATAAGCAAAGCTTCTTCAGGCGAGAGGTGTAATTTATTGAAGCTGTATAAAAGTGCTACCAAAATTGCGTAAGGTATATAATGTTTGCGGTTTGAAGGCGAGGATAATGGCTCGGTTAGCATTACAAATGCAAAAAACATCACAGGAGTGCCTGTTGCCGCTAGCCAAACTGTGTGCAATGGAGGAGCGCCATCAAAGTGCTGATGTAAGAAAAACCCAAAAACCAGCGCAAAGACAATAATCATTAAAAAACGCTTTATCTTTCGGGCTAAGAGTATTCCCCCTACTAGAATTACTGGAGCTAAAACAGATGTACCTATCCACCAGCTGGCGTATTGATGAAAGACTGCCCCAGTTAAGAATGCTCCTAAAGCTGCAGGATTAAAGATGTGTCGCCGATAAACAACCAATATATATTTTGAGGCGATAGCAAAAGACCCTGCCAGACATATGATAAGATAGCCATTCTGGCTGGTCGCTGGAGATAGCATTAACAATAAAATTAATGCCGTGATGTAATCTGACTCAAAGTTTCGTGGTATATCTAGTGATCGACTCAAAAAATAGCCTGCACTGCGGCAAACGGTCATCAAAAGCAGGCCACTGACTAGAATTTGCCACCAACTAAAAGGAAGACTTTTTGGATTGAGAGCGGCAAATATTATAGCCCAACCAGCAATTACATAAAGAAAGTATAGAACAAGCCTGTAAGAAGTTATGGGATCAAGTAGGCTGTCTGCTCGATCACCTAATCTTTGAAGCACATTCATTGCCTTTGATAATACCGTTTTAGCTGAACATTAGCTTAGAGTTCACTAATGATCACAGATCCTGCAAATATGTGATGTCTGGTTTTCCGCCAGCCAGTGTTTTGAGGCCTTCCACCATGGCTCAAGATCATGATATGCGACCAAATCAGCGATATCTCTAAGCAACCAACCAAAAAGACCGTAGATTTCTGTATTTTTCCACTGGACTGCGGCCCAGTTCCTGCCGGCTGGGGTTATATATACCGGTTTATGGGGCTTATAAGGCCACGGGTGCTTACCTGATGTCAGCCTTTTCAGATTGGTGGCTATAAATATGGCATCGTATAAAGCCGTTTGGGCCATGCCCGAAAACGGTGTGTCGGCATTGTCGCCGATAACGTAAATGTCTTCTTCCGCTTGAAGCAATTCGTTAACTAATGCTTTGCCCCGTTCATTCAGGTTGAATTTATTGGCTGATAGGAAAGGGTGATTTGTAACACCGGCCGTCCAGATAACAGTATGGCTTTTTATCGAGTGGTCGCTAAGCATTAAACCTTCTGCAGTTTCGGCCTCAACTTTCTGATTCAAGTAAAGCTTTACCCCAAGTCGCCTTAATCTTTTCTGTAAGGCTACTGAGTAATGGCGCGACATTCTTGGCATTAAGCGAGATTCAGCTTCCACTAAGTCAACATGGAATGGTTTTTTTGGTATTTTATGTTTCTTCATAATGTGTTTTAAGTACCCCGGCAATGCTCCGGCCAACTCAACGCCTGTTGGCCCCCCACCGATTACTACATAATTTAGTTCGGGGTGCCTCTCGTCAAGAATTGTTTTATGCAAATGATCTCTGAGATCTTGTGCTTCGTCTAATGTTTTAATTCCGTATGAGTACTTGTTTAATCCTTTAATCCCAAAATAGTTTGTAACTACTCCTAGTGCGACAACTAATATATCAAAGTTATAATTTCTCCCAGATAGACATTCGATTTTCTTGTCATCTCGGTTAAGTACTTTGACAGTGTCGTGAACTAACCGTATCTCTTTATCGGCAAAAATTTCTTTGAGCGGGATCGAAGATGCGTGCTCACTGCCACCAGTAGCTGCATGATACAGTGCAGGATAAAATCTAAAATCCTCACGGTCCGAAACCAGGGTTACTGAATAATGATCCTGTCCAGCCAACTCAAGTGCGGTTTTAATACCGCCAAAACCGCCACCAAGCACCACTACTTTATGTTTTTCGTTTGCCATTTAAGGATAAGTATAACAATTAATAGTTTTATTTTTGCAAAAGGTTCTTAGTGCATGTTTAAATGGATGGAATTGGAGTAATAAAGAGAGGTAGGTACGCTGTGGCAAAAGCCAAACGTGAGCTGTCGAAGCATTCTGAAAATAAATGGGCCATACTGGCGCTGCTAGTGCTGGCACAGTTTATGGTTGTACTTGATGTTGCAATTGTAAATGTAGCACTACCCTCAATTGCACGCGAACTCCATTTTTCAGGCAACAACTTGCAATGGGTTATTACAGCCTATACTTTAACTTTCGGGGGGTTTTTACTTTTAGGTGGTCGCGCTGCAGACTTGTATGGCCGTCGTAAAATTTTTATAGCTTCGGTTTCCTTTTTTGCGCTGATGTCTCTTTTATGCGGTCTTGCGGCCTCGGAAACTCAAATCATTATTGCCCGAGCCTTTCAAGGCTTAGCTGCCGCTTTTATGTCACCGGCAGCTCTTTCAATAGTATTGTCTGAGTTTGAAGAAGGTAAAGAGCGTAATAAAGCCATGGGTATTTGGGCGGCTGTATCAGCCGGTGGAGCTGCTGCCGGTGTATTACTGGGTGGGGTTTTAACACAGTATCTTAGCTGGCGATGGAACTTCTTTGTAAATGTTCCAGTTGGTATTGCTGTAGTATTTGTTTCTATTAGGATGCTACCGCATCATATCGGTGAGGAGCATAAGAAAGCAACACTCGATCTCCCTGGTGCTGTCCTTGCTACCAGCGGTCTAATGTCAATTGTTTATGGGCTTTCTAAGGCACCCGCTGATGGCTGGGGCTCAACTACAGTTTGGGCTTTCATTGCAGGCGGTGTTGCCCTACTCCTAGCGTTTGTCTGGAATGAAAGAAGGACAGATCAACCACTGATGCCTCTAGAAATCTTCAAAATACGCAATCTGGCAGGTGCCAACACAGCATTTTTGGTTATAGCCTGTACTCTCTTCTCGATGTTTTTCTTCCTAACATTGTATGTCCAAACAGTCCTGCACTACTCACCGGTGAAGACGGGCCTTTGTTTTTTGCCTGTGACTTTCATTGTCGCAATCATGTCTGGCATTGTGTCTAATCTAGTCGGTAAGATTGGCTACAAGCCGCCGATGAATCTAGGACCCGTTGTCATTGCTCTTGGTTTGTTCATATTGTCCAAAACCATGAAGGTTGATGGTAATTATTGGCATAATGTTTTCCCCGGACTTGCTACATTCGCTTGCGGTATGGGGCTAACTTTTGTATCGGGCACACTCGCCGCTACGTCCGGCGTCCCAAAACACTTCTCAGGCCTGGCATCCGGCATATTAAATACCTCACAGCAGGTCGGCGGGGCTATTGGGCTAGGTATTCTTTCAGCAGTGGCATTCTCGACTGTTAAAGCTGAAGTTTCTGCTGGCGGACCTCCTTTAGCAGCTCAAGTGCATGGATACGTAGCCGGAATACAAGTAGGGGTTGGGCTGGCCATAGCGGCAGCTCTAGTAGTGCTTTTGGTTGTTAAAAATCACAAGGTTGATGCCAAAGAAGCCATGATGGCCGGTTAGGCCGTCTGTTGGCAGTTAGAACAGAGACCATATATTTCAAGCTGATGTCCGCGCGGTGAAAAACCGGACTTACCAGCCACCGTGTCAATCATTGTTTCGAGCATAGAGTTTGGTTCAAGATTAAACGTGGTTCCGCAGCTTGAGCAATGAAAATGATGGTGATGGTCCTGGAAAATATCACTAAGTTCGTACTTATACTTCCAGCCAATGTTAAGGCGATTTACTATTCCCAATTTCTCAAACAGTTCCATTGTTCTGTAAACCGTTGCTCTGTCCACTTTGTCTTTAGCGCGTCCTACAAGAACTTGCATATTTTGAGGTTTTTGATTTTGTAGCAGACTAAAAATTGTCCTACGAGGCTTGGTAAGACTTGAACCATTTTTCCTTAGTAGAGCTTTTAATGTTTCTATTGGCATAGCAAAATTATAAATAATTGCGACTAATTTGCAAATTGTTGCTGAGTGAATATAAAATTCGGACATGATCGTTTTTCTGTTAACAGTGGCGGCTTCAATAGCTGCTTTACTGGGTGGCGTAATCGCCTTACACAGTCGAAAGTGGCTGAATATAGCACTAGCTTTAACAGCTGGACTGGTTCTCGGATTGGTATCTTTTGATTTGTTGCCTGAAATATTCGATATTGCTGGCTCTAAGCACCTAGCTACGGTTTGGCCTATGGTGATGCTTGTTAGTGGTTTTTTGTTGTTTCACATTTTCGAAAAGTTCGTACCTATACATGAGTCCATAGAGAAGCAATATGGGCCGCACCGCCACCCGAGGCTAGGCACGGTGCGGGCCGTAGCTTTATCAGGACATAGCTTTCTAGACGGTTTAAGTATTGGGGTAGCTTTCCAGGTAAGTACGGCGGTTGGGCTGGCGGTGGCTTTGGCGGTGGTTGGCCACCGTTTTGCCGATGGTTTCGACACCACGACTTTCATGATATTTCATAAGAATAAACTTTCTCACATCCGTCTATGGTTGGCGGTGGTAGTACTGATGCCTATCTTCGGAGGCTTGTTGAGCCTGGTCTATAATTTTCCCGAAAGAGCGCTAGCTATGTACCTAGGTTTCTTTGCCGGGTTTATCCTTTATATCGCAGCTAGTAATATCTTGCCCCAGGCCCATAGCGAGGATTTTTCCCGCAAAAGCATCCTCCTGACCATTTTAGCTACAGTCTTTATGTTTGTAGTCACCAGATTTATCTAAAGGTATAATTAGTTCGATATGTTGGCGGCAGTTATTTTTTTAGGAATTTTATGCTTAGTATTGGTTGGTTTTTTAGTTTGGCAAAGCTTGCGGCCGAAAACTGACTCTGATTCGGCAATGTTACTCAAAGCTGATATGACAGAGCTTACCAAATCAATGAACAAGCTTAAAGACGATCTGCAAAACCAATTAACGGCGCAACTCGGAACTAGTAATAAACAGATGGCTGCTCAGTTCCAGGCCAGCGCTAAAATTATTACTGATGTCACAGAGAAACTTACTGAGCTAGACAAGACGAACAAGCAGGTTGGTGATGTTGCTGCCGAACTTAAGACATTGCAAAATGTGCTACAGAATCCCAAGCAGCGTGGCGGAGTGGGGGAGTACTATCTTGACTCTGTCTTAAAAAACGTTTTACCCCCGGGAATTTACCAGATGCAATATGGTTTTAAAGATGGCCAGATTGTAGATGCGGTGATTTTTCTTGATAAAAAAATGCTACCAATTGATTCTAAATTTAGCTTAGAGAACTACAATCGAATGATCGAAGAAAAAGACCTAGATAAAAGAGAGGCATTGATCAGCCTTTTCAAAGCTGATGTTAAAAAACGCGTAGACGAAACCTCCAAATATATCCGGCCTCGTGAGGGTACAACTGATTTTGCTTTTATGTTCATTCCTAGTGAAGCAATCTATTACGATCTATTAGCTAATAAGATCGGAGCTTCTAAAACCTCAGCTCGCGATCTTATCGACTACGCCTTTCGTGATAAGAAGGTTATCATTGTTAGTCCGACCACCATGCTTGCGTACCTACAAACAGTTATGCAGGGCCTTAGAGCACTGAAAATCGAAGAACAGGCCAAAGAAATTCAGATCCGTGTTGGAGAGCTTGGACGACATCTTACAAACCACGAGACTTATATGCAAAAGTTGGGTGGCAGTTTAGGTACAACAGTTAACCACTTTAACGCTGCACATAAAGAACTTAAAAAGGTTGACAAAGATGTCGTTAAGATCGCTGAATCAAGCCCTGGTGTCGATCCTATGCTTCTTGACCGACCAAACATGGATGAAGATTAGGCTGCTAGCTCCAATGTTTCTTTGTGCTGTCTCTTTGCAATTCTAGCAGCTCTAGGACTTATTAATGGCACTACGTTTGATTCTTCTTGTCTCCATTTGATATAGTCTTCAACTTCCATTTGAGTGTAGTTACTCTCTCGCTGTTCATCATAAGGGAACCTAACCCATACTTGTCCAATCAAACGTCCGCAAAAATCAACAAACTTCATAGTTTCCTCTGCGGAAAGTTTTGAATATAGAACTGCGAATAAGGATCTAGGCCAGTTACGTCTAACATATCTGGCAGTTCTTCCTTTATCGTGAAGATCATCAATAAATAGAGTTTTTTCACCTTTGGGATTAATTCTCTCTGGCCGCTGGTAAACCCTTAAGCGATTACTAGGAACTTCAGTTACTCCGTCTGAACTCAGTTTCCAGCCTTTGACACCCAAGATATCATAGGACTCTACATCTACCTCTCTAGATACAGATAGAAAAGGTGCAGCTCCACCCCTTGTGATCGGTATAATTTGGTTTATTTCTACCCCAGATGAGACTATGGCCTTTCCAAGCTTAGTGGCTGTTCCGAGGACTTCGTGAATTGTAGGATAGATAATCTCATGATAAATAGGCGCAAATTTTACAACTTCCGGGTCGGCCATCCCTTAAATATAAAGCTAAATTATTTATATAAGAAGTGCTATTGCTTTAAAAGGTCAATTGTTAGGGCGGCGGTCCAGCTGAAATTTGCTGCGCCAGCAGGCTCTCCGTCCAAAGGGTTAAAATATTCATTCATGCCGCTTCTAGATACAAGCTCTAGTGTTCTAGCTTTTAATTCTTCTGCTTCCGTACTAAAGCCGTAGTTTCTTAGACCTTCGATGATCAGCCAATTGGTATTGACCCAAGTTGGCCCTTGCCAGTACTTATAAGGATTAAAAAAATCAGAGGTCTGCGGAACGCTTGGTACAGGCCACTTTAGGTCGAAGAGCCTTTTTAACTTTAGTAGTTTTACCAAATTGCCGGCTCGTTCTTTGGTAATGCCACCAGAATAAAGCGGTAAAAGAGTTGCGATGCTTGGTTCCTCAATTAACTTATTGCTAACAAAGCTCCTGCTGTAGTATTGGCCAGTCCGTTCATCCCATAATTTTTCTAGCGCTGATTCAGTTTTTTGCATTTTCTGCAGAAGAACATCCGGTACTTTATGGCCGATATCTTTAGCAATATTCCTCAAATGTGAATTGGCTTTAATCAGGATTGAATTAAACCCAAGGTCTTCTACGGCGAATAGAGACCGCGAGAGAATAGCTTCAGAGTTATAAGCCTTACGCCTTAGGCGGTGAATAGCAGCCCAGTACGCCATAGCTTCGATATTGCTCATTCGCTGTCCTGGCGGTACATGTCTAGTATCGCGACGTACAAGGTTGGCTATCCCGTCTAAATGAAGCTTCTCAATCAGGCTAATCCACCATGGCATGTTGTGTTTACGGAGTTCGCTAATCCATGGTGGACTATTATCCATGCCGGATTCATACGGGTGGATGAGGATTATTAGTCCTTCACCGTGTGGATCGCGGTCAGCATATAGCCATTCATGATATCTAAGTAGAGTTGAATACATCTGCTTATACCAGCTACGTTTATCGGGCAACTTAAGTTTTTTTCCAATTTGCACCACGGCCTCAGCTAGTATTGGCGGTTGCGTAATACCGGATGTAGCTACCTCGTGTGGAGCGTAAGGGCTCAGATAACTTCGCCAGAGTTCTATGTGGCGACGGTGTTCTGGATCGTTTGAAAAAATTAGATTTGGAATCATGCCGTTAGACCACTGTCCGCGTATAAGACTTTTTAATTCGGTCTGTGCGCGGTCAATATCAATATGTCGCAAACCAATAGATACGAAGCAACTATCCCATAGCCATTGATGAGGATAGAGATCCCCGGCAGGAACGGTCCACTTTTTGCGGTCGTTTTTTTGCAAAACGCCCACAGCTTTATTTAATAGCTCGACTAGGGCTCCATCATCCATATTGGTTAAGTATATCAGGAAACAGAGTGATAGATTGCAATAGTGCGCATTTATGGTATTATATGTATTATGAGATTTGATGCTGCTGTTCACACCCCGGAAACTCTCGTGAAACAGATAATAGAAATCAATCAATATGACCCGAACGCACTGCTAGTTGGTTCT
>DASRGY010000073.1:0-4041 GCA_035650795.1 Saccharimonadales bacterium (SeqCode) | reverse complement strand
TTTGGGTATCTTGTCGAAACCGCAACTAAGTTAGTGGTAGTAAATGGCGACCAAGAGGATATATTGGCTCAGCTTAAGAGAATTAAGCCTAGCGTAAAAGTTGAAAAAGTCAGTGTCAGTGCGTTAAAAGGATACGAGATTAATAAGGGAAAGACTACATACATTATTAATGAAAAGACTATCACCTTACCCGGTCTACATCCTGAAGTTTTAGCTATCAGTCTCCAGCTTGTAAATCACTTACTACAATATCTTGATATTCTCTTTGACCCAACCTACAAGAATTTCCATTTACCGCCGGGTAGAAGCAGTGTTTTTAAAGGTAAAAAAGACGTTACTATCATTGATAGCACGTATAATTCTAATCTTGCCTCCCTCACAGCCATCCTTAATCTTTTTAACAAATATAGTGCTGATAAAAAATGGCTAGTTTTAGGGGATATGTTAGAGCAGGGCAACCTTGAGGAATCAGAGCATCAAAAATTTGCCGAAGAAGTTATTAAGACCAAAGCAGATAATATTATTCTTTTAGGACCGCGTACAAAAAAATATGTTTACCCAATTTTAAAGTCAGAACTTAAAGTGCCCATACAGACTTTTAACGGACCGACAGAAGTTTATGATTTTTTGAGAATGAACATAAAAGGCGGCGAGACAATTCTTTTTAAAGGTGGCCGTTCATTAGAAGGAGTAATTGAGTTATTGCTGGCTGATCCAGGTGATGCTAAATACCTAGTCAGACGGGAAAAATATTGGGTTAAGCAGAGGCAAAAACGAGGATTGCCAAAATGAAAGTTTTTATCATACACGGTTGGACATACAACCTTTCAAAATGGATTGAATTCTGCAAAGAGCTTGAAAAAGATGGGCATGAAGCTGTCCAATTGAGGGTTCCCGGTCTTGTGGCGCCAGGTGGTGCCAGGGCTTGGACAATTAAGGATTATGTTGACTGGCTCCGTGAAGAATTAAAAGCTGAAAAGTCTCCAATCGTAGTCGGTCATTCTAATGGAGGCCGAATCGCACTCAACTACGCGGTTAAATATCCAAAACATTTACAGCGGCTAATATTAATTGATAGCGCTGGGGTACCGTCACCTATGAAAAAGACAAAAAAAGCAGCTATTAAATTAGCAAAGATCGGTAAGCCTTTGGCTTCTATTCCTGGCTCAAGATGGGTATTTCATAAGACGTTTGGAGGCAGGGACTACTATAAGGCAGAACCAAATATGCGAGTAACCATGACTAATATGCTTGAATCTGATAAGCAGCTCGATTTAAGCAAGGTCAGTACGCCTGTAAATATAATTTGGGGAGAAAATGACACTACCACACCCTTAACCATGGGCAAGACAATGAATCAGAAAATCAGCGGGTCTAAACTTCAGGTGATTGGCGGTGCTCAACATTCTCCTTTCTTTAGTCATCCTAAAGAAGTTGCAAATATTGTTAGCGAAATAATAGAAACATCAAAATGAGCGTCTTTAACTCTTTAGGCTCAAATTACACCGCAGGGTCTTCTGTTTTTTTACTCCGAGCTAAAAAAAATGCCCAAAATAATCTTAAGCAGGTCTTAAAGTCTAGATATACTAGTAAGAATATCTTTATAACCTATAAGGGCCGTGAAGCACTGGCTCTGATTTTGAGAAGATCAGGTCTGCCTCAGGGTAGTCTTGTGGCTATAAATGGCTATACTTGTTATGCGGTTTACCAAAGCATTATTGCTGCCGGCTACGAACCATATTATCTTGATATCCCTAAGGACGAACTTAACTTCACAGCTGCTGAGCTTGCTGCAGCAGTAAAAGAGGAGCCTTTAATTAAATCGGTAATTGTCCAGAATACCCTAGGGCTTCCCAGCGATATCGTTGCTATTAATAAAGTGTGTCAAAAACAAAAACTTATACTAATTGAAGATTTGGCTCATAGCGCCGGTATGAAATATGCCAACGGGCTGGAAGCTGGAAGAGTTGGCGTATCTTCCGCTCTGTCATTTAGCCAAGATAAAATTATTGATGCGGTTACTGGTGGAGCGGCTATATTAAACACCAAAGAGAAAGTTGAGAGACCCAATTATTATTCTGCAAGTCGTTGGCACCGGTTTAAAACTCGTCTTTACCCATGGTCTAGTCTTATTATTAGAAAAACTTTTGATCTTTGGATTGGAAGACTATTATTAAGAATCTTACGCTCCACAAGGATGCTTCCGGGTCCAATGACCGGTGCGGCCGATGAGTTGCACATTCTGCCCGATTGGCATTGTCAGGCCGCAGAAAGATCAATTAGGGAGCTAGAAAGTATAATTTCTCACCGACAAAAGATAGCTGCAATTTACAGGGATCTTCTGCCACCGGAGATCCAATTTAAGCACCTACCAGAAAGTATTTATCTCCGTTTTCCAATCAAAGTTGAAGATCCTAGAAGACTCATCGAATATATAAAGCAATTCCATATTTATATATCAGATATATGGTACGATGCGCCTATAGCACCAATTTGGGCACTAAAATTAACAAATTACAGACATGGCCAGTGTCCAAATTCAGAAAAGATATCAGCGCGAATGGTTAATTTGCCAACTCATCTGAATATCGATAAAGAAGAAGCGCGACTTATTGCCGAAAAGGTGACGGAATGGCACAAGTCACAGTAGACAGACTCGAGGATGAGGAGATCTGGGAAAGGTTTATGGCCCAGCACGTTGAGGCCAATTTCTTGCATTCATGGTACTGGGGCGAGTTTCAATTGCGCTTAGGACATATTGTCGAAAAAAGAGGATTTTACAAGGGATCTGAGCTTATAGGAATATTACTAGCAATTGTAGAACCAGCCAAGCGAGGTCGCCATTTAGTTATACCTGCGGGCCCGATAATTAACTGGGAAGAATCTGACCTGGTTGAAGCCTGGCTTAAAGAGATAAGAGTAATTGCTAAAGCACATGGATGTGTTTTTGTCCGGGTTAGGCCACAGATTCTTGATACTTCTGAAAATAGGACTCTCTTCAAAAAACTTGGTTTTGTTAAAGCACCAATGCACCTGCACGCTCAACTAACAAACCAATTAGACTTAGGCAAAACTGATGAAGAGCTAAAGAAGAACATGCGCAAGGGTACTCGCTATGAACTTAATAGATCCAAAAAACTTGGAATTAAAGTAGAGGCAGTAAACGATAACCGCTATATTGATGAGTTTTATAACCTGCAGCTGGAAACAGCAAAACGTCAAAAATTTACGCCTTTTTCTAAAACATTCTTACGAGAGCAATTTGATGCTTTTGCTCAAGTCGATAAGGTACTGATGTTCCGAAGTAGCTATGAAGGTAAGTTGCTGGCAATGGCGTTTATTATCTTCTATAACAAAGAGGCGGCCTATCACTATGGAGCTAGCACCGATTTAGCTCGCCAATTTCCGGGTGCTTACAGCATACAATGGGATGCGATTACTGAAGCTAGAAACCGAGGCTGCTTGCGTTATAACTTTTGGGGTGTCACTGAGCATGGTCAAACTAAGCATCGCTTTTATGGCGTTTCTGTTTTTAAGCGCGGTTTTGGCGGTGAGGATGTATCGTACCTGCCAGCACGGGACCTGGTTATTAAGCGATTTCATTATATATTTACATACATGTTTGAAACTGCGCGGCGCAAGCTAAGAAGATTATAAACAATACCTTATCTGTTAAAATAAGTTTAAATATGAGGCGATATAACCCCAAGGTCATTGAGCCTAAGTGGCAAGAAATTTGGGATCAAACTCAGGTTTATAAAGCTGACTTGAGTAGTCCTAAACCTAAATATATTGCTATGAGCATGTTTAATTATCCCAGCGGTGATGGCATTCATATTGGTCATGCCATGAATTACACAATTAGTGATGTGATTGCTCGTTTTAAACGGCAGCAGGGTTTTGAAAGTTACCACCCAGTTGGCTGGGACGCTTTTGGCTTACCAGCAGAAAACTATGCTATTAAAACCGGTGTTTCGCCGCAAGCATCGATGGCTAAGATCATCCCCAACTATCACAAGCAGTACAAAGCAATGGGTTGGA
>DASRGY010000072.1:0-10206 GCA_035650795.1 Saccharimonadales bacterium (SeqCode) | reverse complement strand
AGAACCAGAGCCAGGCGAAATCCACGAAAAATTGATTGATATTACCGAAAAAGCGCATGACACGCTTTTTAATGCCGAGACAGTATTCCCTTTAACCCCCTTCCCGCATACTATTACTCTTGACCGTGAGAAGTTGACCATAGCTAACCGGTCTTTTTTTAGAGTCGCGAAAATACTCACGGTACCTGTCTCTTCTATGATCAGTGCTGAAGTAAATGTCGGGCCATTTTTTGGTTCGGTTAAGATGACCTCTAAATATTTTGTAGATAATACTCATTCAGTTAATTACCTTTGGCGTAAAGATGCTACTAATATACACAGATTACTACAGGGGTTTATCATAGCTCAGGAAAAAAATATCGATGTTAGTGAAATTGATAAAGAGGATCTAAAGACTTTGCTGTTAGACCTTGGCCAAGGTGTAAAAGACTAGATTACTTACTTTTTTGGCTTAACTTTAACGGCGGTACCGTAGGCGGCAACTTCGTTCATGACCCCGCCAATATCGCCGGAGTCAAAGCGCATGCCAATTACAGCGTTAGCCCCTTTATCTGCCGCCTCTTTTCGCAATCGATCAAGGGCTTGCTCACGCGTATCGGCTAAAAGCCTAGTATAGCCGCCAACTTCCCCGCCAAATATTGTCCTAAAAGAGGCGCCGATGTTACTAAACAGATTTCGACTACGGACAATTAGACCAAAAACCTCGCCGTAGACTTCTTGCACCTCATAACCTGGTATGTCGTTAGTAGTGGTAGTCACTACTAAAATTTGTTCACTCATAACTACTCCTATGCTTACAGCTATATCATAGCAGCAAGAGAGGCTTTGAAATTAAAGATCTATTTTATGAAAGACATAAATCCCGGCAAAAGCGCCAATACCACTGGCTAATATGCCCCACATTGAGAAGTAGCTAGCCCCAAAAAGTGTTGGTACAAAACCACCAACAGTCCCTCCAACACCAATCAGTAACCACAAAAGAGATTTAGACATCTTACTTAAACTTAACGTACGTACGCAGGGGCTCTTTAGATTTAAGAGCTGTGATATAAGTACCGATATCCTTTAATGGTAATGATATATGCTGCGCCGTAACTGTACTACCGTCACTCTGGGTAGCTTTTAATATTTCTAAAGTTACTGGTGCGTTAGCCTGCACCGGACTAGCAACTATAATATCTGACGTCTGGCCCGGCTTAAGTTTAAACAATGCATCTACAACTTGAGGTGGAACATTTGGATTAGTTTTTGTAATACCAAAACCGTAGTCTACACCGCCAAGGCTGGCAAAATCAGTACCAGACTTAATTTTGCTTAGATCATCCTGGGCGTGGACTGTTGTTGCTGTATCTAACTTGGCCGTTACCTTCTCGACCAAAATCTCATCCTTAAGAGCTCGTTTAAAATCAGATATAGACCAGCCCCAATACTCACGAAGCACATCGGCAAATACTTTGTCATTACTACCCAGGCGATTCTGGTTACGGACTTCAGCGATTCGGGTATCAATCTCTTTGCCACTTACGCCAACTTTACTTTGCTGAGCAAGTTTTTTTACATAGGCATTGGTTATAACATCGTTAAGCGCTTGCTTACGATACTGCAGGAACTGCTGTTTTAGAACTTCCTGCTTAGAAGAACTGCTAAAAACATCAGGCGATTGTGTCTGATAGTAGTGGACATAGTGGCGCAGATCAAATAGATAGTTCTCGTATGAGACTAAAGTGCCGTCAAACCGGGCAATTGGAAAAGGTACAACCTGGGTAACTCGATAAAGAAAAGCGTTATATTGGTAATACCTATAAAGACCAAGTAAGCAATAAACAAAAAGACCGATAAGAGTCGTAATAACTATCGCGGTAGTAACAACCACGATCCGGTGTTTGGAGTGCGAGAGCGGATAAATATATTTACGGGCTCTTTTAAGAACATCTTCACGGTGTTCGGCAATGGTTTCATTGGTAATTTGTGGCACTCTTTCAGAAATCACAGGAGCCGGCTCTTCATCAATCAAAGGATTAAGTGAAGAAGCTCTTTCAACAACTGTATCCGGCACCATTTGCCGGACTTTTTTTACCCTTTTTCTAAACCTGCGTTTAAATTTAGTCACTCTTCTCCCACCTTAGATTCATTTCCCTGATACGGTCGTTGGGATGGATGTACGCCCATCTGACGCAGAATGTGCACCATTTTCTTTTGCACATGCTCTGGATGGTGGACGTCTTTAATTACCAGGTCTCCAACATATGTCTGTACAGTTATTGTACCAAAATGCAGCATTGTTTCTTCTAGCCCGATTATCTGATAATTAATCATTTGAATCTGATCGAGGCTTATATCAACAAAGTTAATCTGGAGTAGACTGCGTGATTGCTGGATGAAACGCTGGTTGGTCATAATATAAATACTGAAGTACCATCGTACCCACCAGGGAAAAATTAAGATACAGCTTAAAATGAAGCTGAAAAAAAGGCTACCAAAAAAGAACGTGATTGTCGGAGGGTTGGTCTTATGAGCGTAAGTCAGCACTAAGGTAAAAAGAGGGCCAACTAACATACCGACGGCAGCCAAAATTAAGCCTTTGCGCATAACAATCGGATGCTTGCGGAAGACAAGATGTACTTCCTCGTCATCGAATTGCTCTTTAAAGTATCTCGGCTTGGTTTTAGTGACTTCTTTGTCTTTGGCCTTTTCGGTCATGCTTACATTATATCGATAAAACCAGCTATTTAGCCTTTAGCAAAGATTTTATCTCCTTGGTGTATTTTGCAAAGAAGGTTTTTTGCTGAGAATGAAGTGGTGAGGGTAAATTATCCAAGGTGAACCAGGCTCCATCATCGAACATATCCGGTTCATTAATCCTTATATCCTTAGGATCTACAAGCACTGCGAAGTCTAAAGCTACCCAGTGGTTTGCTGGACCATCTGATGGATTTCTAATTACATCTCTGTAACCTAGAAACCTAACTTCCAATGGCTTGGCGTTATATTCCTCTAGCACTTCACGCCGCATATTATCCTCAGCTTTAAATCCCCACTTTAAGCCACCACCGCCAACTTCCCACCTGCCCTTTTCATCGCGCGAGTTCTTACTCCTCTGGGCCATAAAGATATGGCCTTTTTTATCATAGACAAAGAAGCAGGTTGTAACACCTACAAAGCTTATGCCTTTATGTTTCCTTAGAGTCTCCGGCGATAGTTTCTTCATGGCTAAATAAAATGGTAGCAGAATTTAGGCCTTTTTACCGTTTTGCTTGAGGATAAGCAAAACGGAAGAGCAGCGACAATACAAGACCCCGTTAATTTTGTGCCACTTGATTGTGCAAAATTTTAGCGGGGTTGATATTAGGCGATGCGTGGTATCCCCACCGCGATTCGAACGCAGATCTACTCCTTAGGACGGAGGTATTCTATCCATTGAACTATGGGGACGCAACTCCAATTTTACCCTTTTAATTAGTTTAGGAGTATAGTTGGGCTTGCAGTGACAGAAATAGAAACCGGAAGAAAAACCGAATCTTATAAATCGCAATTAGCTAAAGCAGGACTCACAGCCGGCTCGATAGTTCTAGGCCTGACTTCAAGCTATCTAATGATGACAAAAGGTATCGAGGGCAATCGTTGGGCAGAACTAGGGACTGAAGCTGGTTCTATCTCTGGACCGGTTGGCGCTTTAGCAGTCCACAGTCGGGCTTTATTTGGATCTCGCGTTCCTTTACCTGAGAGGGCAAGAAAGAGTTTAGCTGAATTATGGCAAGAGAAAGTTACGACAGCGCAGGTAGCAGGCATGATGCTCACAGAGAAATTTAGAAGACCAGCTTTTATTCGTTTGGGAGAAACCGCCCCAGTAAGCATGCCGGCGCCCGCTATTCGCACAAGACCGGCAGGGCTCCTAGGCTAAGCTTTTTGCTATAAACTACAGTAACCAACAACACAATTGCTGATTGATCTAGTAATTGTGTAGCTCATCTGATGAAAACCAGAGGCCAATTTCAAATTCAGCTTCTTCCTGGCTGCCTGAAGCATGAACCAGATTTTTGAGAGAACGTTTCTCGGCATTAGCTTTTAAAGCCGAATCATCAGAGTAATCCCCTCGGATTGATCCTGATTCTGCTTTAGCCGGGATCGTGTGCCCTGCGATTTCTCGAACTTTTTTAATAGCGTTTTCGCCTTTCAGCACTAGGGCAATGACTGGTCCGGAAACCAAGAAATCAACTAGCCACTTCTGTAGTTGTAAACCGATCTCGTGCGGATCTTCGGTGCCAAAAATGGCCTTTACGTCCTCTCCTGCTTCTGCATGACTCTCGAGTGTTTTGTTCCCCATACCCTGTATAAACTCATGCCTGCTAGTCGGGTAATGCTTTTGCGCCAGCTCCTCGTCGGGCCAAACCATCTTTGTGGCTAGCAATTTAAGATCTGCCTTTTCAAACCGGCTAATAATCTCTCCGACCAGCCCGCGCTCTACGGCGTCTGGCTTTAGCAAAACTAAAGTTTTTTCCATTTAAAATATTGTAACAGATGTAAGCTTGAGCAACAAGATTACTCAACAGTTTAAAACTTGATATTGTGCGACCTGCGGGTTTAAACTAATGCTTATGGAATACGATACGGTAGTAGCTGAGTTTTTAGAATATTTAGAACTTGAGCAGAACCGCTCAAAAAAAACAATTGAAAACTACAGTCATTATCTGACTCGCCTTTCCGACTTTGCTGGTGAGCTTAAACTTGGAGATATTGATATTGAGCTTGTCCACAAGTGGCGCTTGTGGCTAAACCGCTTGGGGACAAACACATCTGACGAACTTGGTAAAACCACCCAAAATTACCATTTAATCGCTCTGCGTTCGTTTTTAAAATTCTGCGCCAGAAGAGGTTATGAAGCCTTAGCTGCTGATAAGGTAGAACTAGCTCGCACAAAAAGGCCTCAAGTTACATTCTTAAGTACTGAGGAGTTAGAAAGACTTGCTTCGCAGCCAAAAACATCCACAATGACTGGGTTGCGAGACAGGGCTATTATTGAGCTTCTCTTCTCTAGCGGACTGCGTATTAGCGAGCTGGTCAATCTTGACCGAGATCACATTAATTTAGCTCGCCGAGAATTTATGGTACGCGGCAAAGGCCAAAAAGACAGACCAATATTCATTAGCGATCAGGCCGCAACCTGGATTGATCTGTATCTCAAAAAACGACAAGATAACTCTAAGCCGCTTTTTGTTCGTTACAGCGGTAGCAAAAATTTAGACACAACGGGAGATTATTTGCGACTGACTGCGCGCAGTATCCAGAGACTTATAGCAAAATACGCTAAATTAGCAGGCATTACCAAGCACGTCAGTCCGCACACTTTAAGACACTCTTTTGCAACGGACCTACTGATGAACGGTGCCGATTTACGTTCCGTCCAGGCAATGCTTGGTCACAGTAATGTTGCTACAACCCAGATATATACTCACGTCACAGATCCGCACCTAAAGAAAATTCACGAATCATTTCATAGGCGTGCGAACAAATAAACTATATATTTCTGCGTAACTTCTAGTTACCCCAAAAAGTGCCTGACCAGTAATCGTCAATGGGCTTACGGCGGCCAGGGATTACAGTCATTATTATTACAATACCAACCAAAAGCGTTAGACTCACTGCTGCTGTCACAGGGGAAAGCCCAGTGCTTAGAATATGGTGGAGAGTCATCATTCTTATACTTATTATCCATGAGTACACAGGCATTCTGGCTGCAAACCCGATACCCGTCGGGGTCAGATAAGCATAACTGGTAATGGACAATGTCACCATTTCCAAGGTCAAAATTGGTACAGTTATCATCTGAGCCGACACTAGAATTACCCCAAGGGTCACAGCGCTTATCCGTCGCCCTCTGTGTAACATAATATGTACCATCGTCGCCGTAATTATCTGGATTGCCACAGTAACTTGTATAGTCATTACCATTAACATTTTGCTGGGAGGCATCCCTGCTGTTTTGTGATGTATTTATGTTGAGGCTATACCCGTATCCGGAGGTGCGGCCGTAGTTGAACCAACAATTGGAGATTTGGTCACCGTTCGGAACACTCTGCGCCAATAGCCACACGTGTGATGGCGCAAATCCAAACCCTGACAAACCTGTTATGTTAGGGTTAGGATTTACTACTATCGTAGCGCTACTGGTTATAGTAGTCCCCGAAGTATCTTTACAGCTCAGGATATAAGTAGTTGCGGTCTTAAGATTATTGAAAGTTTGAGTCCCAGATCCATCAGGCAAAGGATTAGTAAAACTATTATCATATGATGCTTTGCACGAATTAGGTGCAACATTTGAATACTGCCATACGATTGTAGCGGACCCGAGAAAAGCTATATGTTTTCTTTTTGTGCACGGAGTAAGCTGGTCTAAACAGAGTTTGACCTGGGCGCCGGCTC
Organism: Saccharimonadales bacterium (SeqCode); assembly: GCA_035650795.1. Lineage (GTDB taxonomy): Bacteria > Patescibacteriota > Saccharimonadia > Saccharimonadales > UBA10212 > 2-01-FULL-49-22. The sequence goes on along the minus strand of DASRGY010000072.1, from coordinate 3,786 downwards.
CGCCGTTACCCTGGTAGCACTGGCTTGTGTCACCATCTGTAAAGTCTACATTGCCGCTGCTGTCAATGCGCAAACGTTTGCAAAGGGTCTCGGCTGAACGGATAGCATAACTGGGAGCAGAGGTCGGGTTAGTAAGGGTAACGTCTGCCACCAGACGTTTTGTAGCCGGGCCAGCTTTAGCTGTAACATCTATGGTTACGTGATTTGACAATGAAAACTTGGCTAATGTGCCATCTCTTTTAAGGGCTTTTATCGTAAGCGCAGCATCTGCATACATTGGCGTTACCAGTGCGTGCATTGATGGTCCTTGGTTGCCGTGACCGCCAAGATTATTAAATATTACATTGCATTGATTAAGCGGGACCCCGTCCGCAACCCACGCTGGTACATCTGCGTCTAAGTGACTGTTGCAATCAACCCCTACACGTGCTCCGTTATTATCAAGATTTATAGCCTGTGTCGTTGTACAGCCACTATTACTGCACCCTGACTGAGGATAAAGATAGAAAGTATTTGCTCTGTTTAAGTTGCCGAGGTCGTGTAAAGAATCTGTCTTATGATTGCGATAAATAGTTGTACGCAATAAAGGCACGCTAGAGCTGCAACCGCTGTCCAAGCCATTCCAGCACGAATAAGTAAGCAGATCAGAATTACCGCTAGGTCTAAGCTGCTGGTTACCGGAGGCTCCGGCCTTCCATTGCCAAGAAAATAATACTTGTTGTACCGTTTGACTAACATCTGTAAATACATTTATCTGCTTTGCTTCTTCTGAAGTTAAATCATTAAAACTTAAGTGTGTTGGGTTTGTGTCAACTAGCGCACAGGTAACTTGGGTATTGGCGCCCAGATTCGGGCTAACTCTTCCAGCAAGGATGTTTTTATCTGGATCCGCTGATTTACAGTCTGTGTAGTCATGATATAAGCCCGGGTCATGCTGATTGTTTGTCAAATATGCAGCAACCGCGTTGATGCCGGATTGAGCAGCATAGTTGGCAGCTGACCCCTGCTGGTCAGCTGACGCCGAAAGTAGAGAGCGATCCATAATCTTAGTAAAGCCGACGCTAATTAGGGTTAAAAGGACAACCAGAAAACCAACAATAATAATTGATGCGACACCACGTTGATCTTTTTGAACCTTAAAGCTAATTATCCCCATAACTCTTGTGTTAATACTTACTTAAATAATACAGACTTAGACGAATTAGTGCACCAACCTCTTTTGTTAATTTCACTGGGTTGCCCTAAAGCCCTGAGTGGCAGTTGTGTTTATTTTAGAAACGGCGCAGAACTGGTCAGAATTGAGGTCTTCTTTGCAAACTGGATTTCCCGGTAAGCCGTTAAGCACGCTATCGTCGCCATAAGCAATCGTAAAGGCAATATCCCACAAGCTATCGCCCTTGCCCAATAAATTATTAGTATCGCCTAATTTTGTAATGTTAAGTGCTGTAACTCTTCCCTTGCTAAGGAGTAACTCTGCTGGGTTGGTAAAATTACAGCTAGTGGCGCTGCTGCATGGGTCGGTACCGCAGTCCGATTGATCATCCCGAACTAAACCAAACTGGCCGGAGGTGTTAATAGAATCCTTATCTTCGCTGCCTTTTACAGCCTTACTTGCTACATAACTATAGAGGATGTTGCCAACACAGCCATATGACTCACCAGGATAAACTCCGCTAGATGTAAATACTGGGGTCGGAATACCATTATTAGGCGCAGCACTAATATCTGATGATATAGAATCAAGTATCTTCTGCGCATTTTCCTGAGTGCTGGTTATGGTGACCCCTTTAAAAAATATATGCCCAATAATAGCGAATGCAGCGGTTGTTATAAGAAGCACTACTGAAAAAACTGAGGTAGCTATAAGAAGTTCAGGAATTGTGAAGCCGCCGGCCCTTTTCCGTATCATATTACTCCTTATAATAGTAAACTTAAGCGTTTTTTACTACTGTTGATATTATTGATTAACTTTAATGCTATCTACTACAGCCTGCCAGGTTGCCTGATTAGCATCCCAGTTATAACCAACGGCATCAATCAGAAAATCATTAAAGGTGTTATTTTTACCTATAATATAAATTAACTTCCCTTTTACTACTGAAATATTATGATAAGTTTTACTAAGCGTAGCAGTAAAATCAAATTGCCAGGCATCTGAACTGATTGAAGCGGTTTTTAAAAGCGATACATCTCCCACATTGACTTTCATTGAAATACCGCCTGTACCTGAAAAGAATTGAGTATTTATAAGGTAGCTTAAGCCCTCGATTTTATTAGACGAGAGATTAGATTTCAGAGTTTCGTAGTCAGAGCCGGAGGCCTGATTGAGTACTTGGCGCTGGTGGTTTATTAAGTCGGACGATTCTGGACCAGGTGATACAAAAATACTGGCAATCACATCAGAACCCTTCTTTTGGACGTATATCTTTGATGCTCTATCAATAGGAGAGAGTTCCTGTGATAGTTCTGCAGGCTTTTGAAAACTCATAGAGCCTATTGCAGTTTTTGAGCCCGGCTTGTTGGCCGTGACTGTTGCATCCTTAAGAGTACTACTATAGGAATAATGGAGGGGTTTAGAGTGATATCTAATGTAATTATAGGTTTTATATCCTCCTAAAATTATTATCACAAAAACAAGGAGCCACAAAGCTTTGCGAAATCGAGTTCCACGAAGAAAATTGACTTTAGTTATCGGCTGCATGTCTTGGTCATCGCTCATTTATTTACCCCCTCCTACGGGCAATGGTTAAAGGCGCTATCAACCCAATTGGTGCCACTCATTCCGGCAGACCAAGCTTCTAATTGAAGATCATGGAATGAACCCGCTAGTATAGGAATATCTACACCGGTATTACCGTTTGGATTTGTTACTTTCCCAGTCGATCCTGACGTATACCAGCCGCTACCGTCAGGTGTACAAGTATAGAATCTATATCTAATTTCCTGAGGCCATGTGTCAGCCTGCCCATCGTGGTGGCATGTCATCGATTGTAAATGAACCTTAGATCCATCATTAGAATCGTTCCAGATCTCGCAGGCGTCTTGCTTTACGTCTACGCCAGGACCGGTACTAACAAACTGGGTATATCCCTTAATATCCTTTGAAGGATCTGTTTGGTTACTTTGGGAGTCGATTGAAGACGGACAATACGGCCGATAACATACATGGAATCGATAATAAATAGGCGTTCCAGGTCCCGGACAACCAGGATAGCCCCAACCAGGATTATATTTACAACTACCATCACAGGCAGCCCCTATACCAGCGTAGGGCGCAATGCCAACTGTAGTCGTACCGTTACCCAGATCAACAGGATAGCACGAAGGAGTACTAGAGGCATCAAGATCCCCATAATTTAATTTCCAGTCAAACCATCCAAATGTCTGATTGCCATTAGGATTAGCCTCGGCGCATGCCTGAAAACCACCCCAATAAGGTGGGGAGTTACAGGTACCAAGTGTTCTTACGCCATTAGGAGTCGATGACTTGGGAGTAAAATCTGCCGTGACGGTCTTAGCAGCATCCATGGATACTGTACATGGACTACTATCAGAACCACTGCAGCCCCCTCCAGACCAATTACCATAATCATAGCCAGGATCGGCTGTGGCTGTAAGGGTTATTGTCGTTCCTTTTGGATAAGAATGTGTGCAGCTATTCGTACAATTTGATATGCCACCATCGTCACTGTTAACCTTGTTGCCTTTATCCGCCGGAACAACCTTGACTGTTAATATTTGTGGTGGTGGTGGCACATTCTGGAAGTCAGCATACACATCTTTTCC
>DASRGY010000071.1:0-15664 GCA_035650795.1 Saccharimonadales bacterium (SeqCode) | reverse complement strand
TCTTCGTTGCCGGTTATCACACAGCCACCTGTTTTACCATAATAAAGGTACTGGCCCTTTTGGTTACGGTCACCGCTATAGGCGTACATCCTCTCTATCAACAGCGTCGCAACGCTCGATTTTTGGCCAAGCCAAATTGGCGTGCCTATAACCAGAATGTCGGTTGCCAGGATTTTCTTTTCAATTTTGGGCCAATCGTCTTTTGGCCAGCCGGCCTCAGTGCCATCTTTATCCATGCCAAAGGTAATAGTGTGGTCCAAGGCATAAATCTGTTCCACTTTTACACCTTGCTTGCGCATAATGCCGGCGGCGCGGTTCATTAGTTTTTGCGTATGTGATTTACTAGCACCTTTTTTGATCGAGCAGTTGATAAACAATGCTTTTAAGTCGCTAAAATCAGGCCTTGCTGGTTTTTTTGCTTTAGCCATAATTCTCCCTTCACCTAAATTATAGCGAAGGAGCGGTTATTTTGGTTATCCAGCAGGCTTGCTTTGAAGTAAACTGCTTAGCTTACTTCTGTTAATTCTGGCTGAACCAGTTTTTGATAATCTTTAAGCATGAATTTAATAGAAACATCATGGCGGCCAGGATTGCAGGAAATTATTTCTTGTTTCGTAAGTGATTTATCGACTAGAGTCCGCAGGCCGACGATATTGCCAAACGGATAACAGGCGCCAACTTCTACGCCCATTTTTTGGACTACTTCCTCCGGAGTAGCCATTCTTATTTGCCTAACACTTAAAACATTCTTGAGCTTCTTCCAGTCAACTTTTTTATCGCCACCTAATACAACTAGAATAAAATCTTGATCAGCCTTAAATAAAAGCGACTTTGCTCCTTGCTCTAGCTTCAAGCCACGCACTGAGGCTGCCTGCTGGGAGGTATAAACCGGCTCGTGCTTTATCTCCTCAAACCAAAGATCATTACTTTTTAGAAGCTCAATAATTTTCTCATATGGATTCATTCAATATCTCTCCTCCTCTGATTATGCTGCATCTGCAGCTTGATCAAGATATCTTTGTTTGCTTAAACCAAAGTATATAATCTTTCCGCCCGTGTATCCTGCCTGAAATCCATTTTTAAGCAAAACCCGCTGACTGGCTACATTATCTTTTAGTGTTCTTGCCGATAAACTAACGGCATCAGTTCCGGTAAAAGCGAATTTTATGGCAGCTCCAACAGCTCTAGTCGCTCTTCCCTGCTTCCGATAATCTTTGCCGAGCACGTATCCTATTTCTCTTAGACCGGCAATATTTGTCTGATCTAAGAAAAGTAGTCCGATCAGCCTCCTCTCCTGCTTAATAGCTAAGTTAAAGTCTTCCGGATTGCCAGGAAAGACAATTCTGCATGCTAGTTCTGCTTTGGTTTCCCCATCTCTTTCTGACTCTCCTGCTTCAGCGGGAGCAAATTGGCTAAAGCCATCCCACTCATTTACTAAAAATTCTGCTACTGATGCTTGGTCTACGGCTAATAATCTCTCTAGTGTCATGCCCTCTCCGACTGGTAGGACCAAACTCTCAGCCGATGGATCAAATACCGCTTCGCTCATATTAGATCATATACTATCAGTCTTGATTGGCGATTTTTAGATTTTTATTTCCAGAGTTGGTAATTTTTTGTTAGAGCGTCGACTTCAGCTTTTGGGCCGAATATACCGATGCCTAAATATTCTATTTCGGCGTCATTTTTAGCAGCTAAGATTTTGGTGATTTCTTCGTCGTCTGTTGTATCGATCATTTCGCGGATGAAACCGTGATACAAAAGTTTTGATTCGCGAACTTTAGCCATCAAATTTTCCATTTGTCCCGGCTTGGCTTTTAAAACAATAATTGCATACTGCGAATTACGCGGATGATTCTTACCATCATTAGTTACGAAATATTCGTCGGTATCAAAGTCTTTGCCGAGTCTATGACCTATGTAGGCTGAAATGTGCGCCACAGTATTCAAAACCTGCCACTGTTCCAGTTCTTTATTAACCACAATTACAATCTTCCGCTCAAAATCCTGCTTACTCATCTAATGCTGCGGCCACTTGATCTCTTCTTAAAACGTATCGGAGTTCTTGACTTGTCATGTCAAGTTGAAACCCATTTCTTTCCAGTGTTTTAATGCTGGCCGCATTCTCCGGATGTACCCAAGCAATAAGTTCACTTAAATTAAGATCATTAAACGCATAGCCCATTACTAATCCTAGCGCTTTTTGAGCGTAGCCATGACCTTTATGTTCGCCACCAACCCAATATCCAACCTCCATTACGCCAGGCCTTTTATCTGACAGATTTATACTGCCTACCATCGTATCGTGATCCCATATACCAAATCTGGTTCTTCCAGCTTGGGGGTGCTCTATGCTATCTATTACTTTTTCTACCGATGTGTACTTTTCTGGCGTGACTTCTTGCCCATACTTAAAATGACCTCTGTCGGCATCGATTAAATCAAAATACCTTTGAGCATCGTCAAGAACGAGCCCGCGCAAAGCTATTCCATCTGTGCCTTCGATTTCTATCCTTGCCGGTCTGTTAGTTAGTTCTGGCGCGGCCATGATTACGGAGCTAATCTATTGATGTCTCGGGGAAAGAGAGTAGCTTCTTTGACGTTACCTAGGCCTATAGTCTTTTCGACCAATCGATCAATGCCATAACCACAACCACCGTGCGGAGGTAAGCCAAACTTCATAGCTTCTAAGAAAACTTTGAACAATGGATTTTCGGTACTCATGCCGGCGTCTTTAATTTGCTGCATTAGTTTCTCGTAATTATTTTCCCTCATGGGGCAGGTGGCAATTTCTAATCCGCGGAAAAGCAAGTCGCCCCAGAGCACGGTTTTACCATCATCGCTTAGTTTGTGATAAAACTTCATCGCTTCTTTGGGGAAGTTAGTTACGAACACGGCTTCGCTGCCCTGTTCTTTTTTAGCGTGTTGACAAATCCATTTTTCTTCGTCTGGGATCAAGTCTTTTTCTTGAGTAGTGTCTGTGCCTGTAGCTTTAGTGTAAAGTTCATGAACCTGAGCGACCGTATAGCGCGGAAATTTTTCTTTTAGGACTAGCTCAGGTGCGTTTAAGCTTTTGAGCTCATCGGCATATTTTTTATATGTCTCAGTGAGTGTGTAGTAGGTCATGTCCTGGACCATATCCAGCACGTCTCCGTGACCTTCAATAAAACCCATTTCGATATCTAGCATGTAGACTTCAGACATGTGTCGGGTAGTAGCCGAAAGTTCTGCGCGGAAGGCAGGAGCTATCTCAAAAACACGCTCAAAAGCGCCCACTAGCACCTGCTTATAAAGCTGGGGGCTTTGAGCTAGCGTGGCTTCCTGGCCAAAGTAATCAGTCTTAAAGACCTCTGCTCCGCCTTCAGTAGCACCAGCCAACAATTTTGGGGTATGAATTTCCACAAAGTCATTCTTTATTAAGAATTCGCGGATGTTTTGTACTAATGCAGCCCGAATTCGAAAGATTTTTTGCTCATCTAAGTTACGTAAGCCAAGATATCGGTAATCAAACAAGGTATCGAGATGTTCTGAGGCGTGACTAAGCGGTTTATCTATTTCGATTGGCGGCTCTTCAGTTACCGGAAGCATCACACTAATCTTTGGTTCGTGGATTTCTACACCACCAGGTGCACGTGGTTCGTCAACCGCTTTACCAAGAATTTCAAGAACGCTACCTACTTGCAGACCGCGCAATTTCTCCACCTCTGTATCATCTTCTATAACAACCTGGACTACTCCGGATCGGTCACGTAATAATATAAAGTTAATACCGCCAATAAGACGTTTTTTATGTAGCCAGCCACGAAGTATAATTTCTTTGCCGGCGCGATCTTTTATATCGCGGCTCAAAACTCGATCCATAGGTGTTATTCTACCTCAGTTTTCAACTGGGGACTATCATCTTTTTCTAGATCTAGAGAAGCTACGGCGCGCATATCAGCATAGTTATCGAATTCTTCTCCTGCAATTTTGCGGCCAAAAATCTGGGCAAGCACTTCTTCTAGCGCCAAAATGCCTACTATTTCTTCAAACTCATTAACCACGATCAACAATAGCTGCCCTGATTTTAGAAAAGCATCAGTCGCAGTTTGCAGACTTTGAGACTCATTAATATACGCAGCGCCTGGCTGCATAATATCCCTTATATGCCCTTTATCTTCTAGATGATTTAATAAATTTTTTAGGTATAGACTACCTACAACTTCGGGATTACCGGATTTAGGAATTTGCTTAACCACCGGAAAGCGCTCGTCGCCTGACTTATGAAGTTCGTCCATTACCATTGGCCCTATTGAGTCACCAGCCGCAACCCATTTAATTTTCCGTCGAGGCGTCATAACCCTACTGATGCTTTGATCATTAAAGTTGAGCGCCTTAGCTGCTGCTTTAAGCTCATCTTCTGAGATTCTGTTTCCCGCTTTGCTAGTTTGTGACTTAAGAAACTCAATTAAATCTTCTTTTTCATAAAGCCTGGTAGATGTTAAAACCCTCGCAGGAAATCTGCTTAAGATTGGTTGTAAAAAACCAATTAAAGGCAGAAGTATGGGCGCTAGCCAGCGGGACAGCCTAAATAGCCGGCTTTCGGAATTTTCTACTGGTCGGCTCATCCACGCTAGCCATACAACCACTATACCTACTGCGTAACCAAGCCGCCAATCAGTGTAGGCAGCTAGTAAAGCTAGCCCAACAGCGCTCCAGCCGCCAACCAGCCACACAAATATCTGACTCGACTTACCAAATGCCGATAGTTTATACATGTTTTCTAATTTTTTATCTCTCTGGTCTCGAGCTTGTCTTCTTAGCTCTCTAGATGGGATTCCGCGCAAAGTATTTATAAGTAGAACAGAGGCTAAAAAAACTAATGCCAGAATAACTGCTAATGCTATCTTCACCTTCTTATCTTACTCTAAAGCCAGAGACCGCATCAAAGCCGAAGCGCATGTTATTATAGGAGCAGAAAATGGAGGTTAGCGCAAAAATTTATGGATAAACGTTTTTTAGGAATTTTAGTTGCAATCATTGTTATATTTATAGGTGTCTTCGCTGTGTCCCAACATTCCAATAATAAAAGTGGTTCTGGCAGCTCACATAACAGCAGTCAACCAACGAACCACATAACAGGAGAAGGCAAAAAAGGCGTTACTTTGATTGAATACGGTGATTACCAATGCCCTGTTTGTGAAGCCTATTACCAACCGCTAAAGCAGGCTTACACGCAGCTTTCACAGGATATCTTTTTCCAATTCCGCAACCTGCCCCTACCTATACACAATAATGCCTACGCTGCAGCCAGAGCTGCAGAAGCTGCAGGTTTACAGGGTAAATATTGGCAAATGCATGACGTGCTCTACGAAAATCAAAATAGTTGGGCTAGCTCTACATCACCACTAAACATTTATAAAAGTTACGCGCAACAACTTGGGCTGGACGTTAATAAATTCTCGACTGATTACACTAGCGAGAGAGTGAACAATTCTATACAAGCGGATATTAATGCGTTTAGTAAAACCGGGAAGGATGAAGCAACCCCAACGCTCTTTCTAGATGGCAAGGCCTTAGACAATGCTAGCTTAACAGACCCCCAAACGGGTATTCCTAGCGTGGATAAGATTGCGGCGGTGATTAGTGCTGAAATCACCGCTAAAAATAAACAGTAGCCGATTAGTGCTAAAATTTAGCTAGAAATGGCACAAAAAAAGTGGTCGTTAGATAAATCTTTGCCCTGGATACTTTTAATTGGCGGTTTTATTGCCATGCTTGCTTCCATACTCCTATCTATAGAGGTGTTTAATCGACTTAAAAATCCACACTTTGTACCAATCTGTAACCTTAACCCCGTTTTAAGCTGTACCAGTGTGGCAGACAGTACTCAGTCTCATGTTTTTGCCTTCCCTAATTACTTTATTGGCATAGCGGGTTATGCCGCTGTGGCATTTTTAGGGCTAGCCATGATGGCTGGCGCCAAATTTGCTAGATGGTTTTGGCAGTTAATAGAAGTTGGCCTGATATTTGCTATCGCGTTTATAACTTGGCTACAGTTCGAAACTCTTTACCGAATCGGCGCCCTGTGCATTTTTTGTATGATTGTGTGGGCAATGACTATACCCATTTTTGTATACGTAACTCTTTTTAACTTCAGAGAGAATAATATTAAGACGTCTAAAAAAGCTAAATCGGTTATTGAGTTTGCTCAAAGACATCATGGAGACATAATATTGGTCTGGTTTTTAATAATCATCGCTCTGATTTTAAAGCGCTTTTGGTACTATTGGAGCACTCTAGTCTAACTGCTTGTGTTCAGAGGCCTAACGCTATATCATAGCGCTAAAGGCTAAAACTAAAATAATGAGTCGAGACAGAGATTTAATTGAAAAAGTTGCCGCCGCGCCGGCCGCGATGCTTGATAAAACCGTTATTGAAAGTACAAAAGTAGCCCAAGCCTTCCCGCAAACTAAATCAATTAAAAAAACCAAGGAATACTGGAACATCTTGGGCCCCGGTCTAACTACTGGCGCCTCCGACGACGACCCTTCCGGTATCGCAACCTATTCTCAAACCGGTGCGCAATATGGCTTTCAGTTGATGTGGCTGTCGGTTGTAACCTTCCCGTTGATGGCCGTTGTCCAGGAAATGTGCGCCCGTATTGGCTTAGTTACTGGCCGCGGGCTTGCTGGGAACATCCGTCGGCATTTTTCCAAAAAAACCTTGTATTTATGTACCGCTCTATTATTTGCAGCCAATGCTTTTAATATTGGTGCTGACCTAGGGGCAATGGCTAAAGGCGTCCAGCTGTTGAGGCCTAGCCTTAGTTTTCCTATGGCTGTTGTTGCTTTTGCGGTAGTCAGCTTGCTACTGCAAATTTATTTGCCTTATGCCCGTTACGCCAAGTACCTTAAGTGGCTAGCAATGATCCTGCTTGCTTATGTTGCCAGCGCCATAATGGCCCACTTAGACTGGGGCAATGTTTTACACCGAGCGGCTGTGCCTACAGTTCAATTCACCCGCGATCAGCTGTTATTAATCTGTGCTATTTTGGGTACAACTATTTCACCCTACTTATTTTTCTGGCAGACTTCCCAAGAAGTTGAAGCCGAGGTAGCCAATGGCAAAAAAACGTTATCGGCTAGACAAGAAACCAACAAACACCAAATTCGGGCTATGCGTATCGATGTCTGGAGCGGCATGTTTTTGTCAAACCTAGTAATGTTTTTTATTATCGCTGCTTGCGGCGCTATTTTATATCCGCAAGGCATAAACCATATCCAATCAGCTTCACAGGCGGCTGAAGCATTGCGCCCCTTTGCCGGCAATTTAACTTTCTTTTTATTTGCCATCGGTATCATTGGCACTGGTATGCTGGCTATTCCGGTCTTGGCTGGTGCCAGTAGTTACGCTGTCAGCGAAAGCTTCCACTGGGGAGGAGGCTTAGACCACAAACTTAGACAAGCCCACGCCTTTTATGGTGTCCTAATTATTTCCGTGCTTATTGGTCTAGCTATTAATTTTCTGGGCATAGATCCCATCAAAGCTTTAATTTACTCTGCTGTTGCCAATGGAATTGTTGCTCCTTTTGTTTTAGCTTTAATTGTCATTATTAGCAGTAGCCGCCATATCATGGGCAGCTGGGTAAATAAGCCCTCAACAAGCCTTCTTGGGTGGGCAGTTACAACTTTAATGGTCTTGGCCGGCGGCGGCGCCATATTTTCATTGTTCTAGCTTATGGATAGTGTATTCCCCGGACTAAGTTTAATCATCGTCATCGGTGCTTCTGTAGCTTTGATTATGCGGATCATCGGCCAGCCGCTGTTAATAGGCCACGTTATTACAGGCATTATTGTCGGCCCTGCTGTGCTTCACGTATCTAAATCGCCTGAGACATTAAAGCTTTTTTCTGATCTTGGGATAGCGCTTCTGCTCTTTATTATTGGGCTTGGATTAAACCCACGCGTGATTAAAGATGTTGGCCGCACTGCATCGTATGTAGGAGTTATCCAAGTTATTGTTATTACTGTACTTGGCTGGATAGTAGGATCCCTATTGGGTCTAAACAACAATGAGTCGCTCTTTCTGGGTGCTTCTTTAGCCGTAAGTAGCACTATAATTATTCTTAAACTTTTAAGTGATAAAAAAGAACACGGTCGGCTATACGGCAAGATCTCGATCAGTGTGTCTCTGGTGCAAGACATTATTGCAATCGCCTTGGTTGTAATAACCTCCTCGGCTACTCCTGATAAAACTCTGGCCCTTGGTTCTTTGATTGGGCTTGTCATCAAAGCCGGTGTTATCGGCTGGATTATTTACGCAATTAGCTACCGGGTTTTGCCCCGCTTTCAGAAAACTATTGCTGACAACCAAGAATTTTTGTTTCTTTTTGCCATAGCATGGGGACTTGGCAGCGCAGCTATATTTGGCAAAATCGGATTGAGTTCAGAGATCGGTGCCCTTTTAGCGGGCATTAGTCTTGCACCGCTGCCATATGCGCAGGAGATCAGTGCTCGTCTGCGGCCTTTACGTGACTTTTTCCTAATAGTCTTCTTTATTTCACTCGGCTCTAATCTGCAATTTACTGAGCTAGGCTCAATGTTGTGGGTGATACTAGCCGGCATTTTGATTGCCGTAATTATCAAACCGTTAGTTGCTATGACTGTGTTAGGTTTCTTAGGCTACACAAAGCGTACCAGCTTTAAAGCTTCTGTTGCTCTGGCTCAGGTAAGCGAATTCTCTATCGTCTTAATAATTATCGGCCAGAGCAAGGGCTTAATTAGCAGCGGCTTCGTATCGTCATTAGTTTTGGTAACGCTAATTACGATTGCTGCTTCCACTTATATGATTGTGTTTTCTGATAAATTGTTTAGCTACTTCGATAAATACCTAGACTTATTTGAAAAACGCAAGACTCATGAGGAAGATTTAGTACGAGAACAAAACGATTTAATTTTAATTGGCTACCACAAAGGCGGGCATGAATTTATTCGAGTCTTCCGTCAGCTTAAACGCAGTTTTGTGGTCATCGACTACGATCCTGAAGTAATTGATCTGTTAGAGCGCAAGCATATTAACCACCTATATGGCGACATCACTGATATAGAACTTCTGGAAGAAGCCGGTATGCCTAATGCCAAATTAATTGTTTCGACCACTACGGATTACGAAGTAAATAAATTCATAATGGGCTATTTGGAAAAAACAAATCCAGACGCTGTGACCATCGTCCAAGCTGATAGCCCTGAAGAAGCCGCAAAGCTCTACAGACAAGGGGCCAGTTATGTTATTCTGCCCCACTTTATCGGTAGCGAACAGATTGGCGCGTTTGTAAGACGGTCTGGTCTGCAAAAATCAGAGTTCAAGAAACACAGGGATAAGCACTTACGATATCTAGAAAAGCAGTTCGGTCTACTGGAAAAGGTCGCCGAAAAGAAAAAATCAGGGCACATAGGTACGGCTATTATTAAGAATGTCGCCAAGCTTACAAAAGCTAAAGCTTAAACGCTTTTTTTAATAAATCAGCAAAGTCCTCTTTTTTTTCTTGTGTCCTCTTGTTAGCTTTTCTAAAGCCTTTTTTGCCTGTGCAAACATCAATATGGTAGCCACACTCACTGCACTGAAGCTCACCCTTCTCTAGATATTCTTTATCGACAACTACCTTCTTATCACAATTTGGGCACGATACAGGTTGCCCTTCAAGCCTTAATAACGATTCAAAGCCAGTCTTTTTAGTCGCATCAGCTTCGGGTTCTAAAGCTTTCCCGCACATGTCAAAAGTTTTACCCTCAGCACGCGCCAAATTGCCTGCTGCCTTTGAGGCAGCAGGCATATCCAAAATCTTGCCAGAAGCCCTTCTTTCTAACCTCAACTCTAGTAGCGCCGCGTAGTTATAGATCTGCTCATCATAGGCTTTTTCGTAAGACTCAAAATCCATATGCTTGCGGGCTAATTCCCTGCCCACTTTTAGTAATTTCTTAATAATTCCCGCATGGGACTCAACAAATATCTTGAGGTCTTTTGCCTCTTCTTTTGAGCGGCCCTGTCGCCACTCGCCGCCGCGCCTCTCACTCATAATAGAGTCGGCTACGCGACAAATAGCGTCCGGCATTAAAGCCACCAGCTTAGTATCTGCCTTCAAGTGAAGACGTTCGCCGAGTGTCTCGGTTGAATCCTGTGCCCTGAATTGATATCCAAAATAACTACTAGCAGTCTCATGTAAAAGACCGAGGTCCGAATTATCAAGTGAGCGGGTAGAGACATGTAGTTTCTGCCCATCCCAGTGCGAGATTCGTATCATTGCTCGCTTCCAGTGAGGTTTTTGCTTAGCTTTTTTAAGTTTTTGATGATTTTCAATAGATGTATCAAACTCCTCGCTATATGGAGAGAAAGTAATAATAGTATTGAAGTCTGTCTGACCTTTGGCCATAGCTTCTTGTTCATGTAACTCAGCAAGTTCATGAGCTGATCGTTGAGGCAAAAACTGAGCATAGAATTCATCCTTTTCTGCTAGCTCGAGGTCATTTACATAAGCTCGCCTCAGCATATCGCTGATGGGTTCGCCATCTTCAGCAACTAAGCGTCCGTTTTTTAACTCGAAAGTGTAGTGGGTACTTACTACACCCTGCAGCGCTTCAACCAAACCACTCGTTAACTCATCATACCGGCGCTTTTCCAGGCTACGCAGATTCTCTATAGCTGCACCGCGCATGCTCATGCGACCAATATTATGGGCTGCAGTATAGTAGCGCTCCTCAAACGGACGCGCATAAATTTCTTTAGATAGAGCTGCTTGCTTAAGCATAAAAAATACCCCTGCTCCAAGCAGAGGTTATAATACTTAACAGGTTAAGTAATTGCTCCTGCTCGGGAGACTTGTTAATTTAGGCTGTGGCGGACTTTAACCGATGCGGCACAGTTCCGGAATTACACCGGATTCCAGCTATATGATTTTAATTACTTGCTATTGCTCTGATGGATTCAGCTTTAATCAATCGTCCGCTTAAGCGGGTAGCAAGTGCAAAAATAGTAAATAAAGCCGCTGTATAGATTAAGTCGCTCAGTAGCGTATTGCGGAAGAACGGCAAGGCTAATGTATAGCAACGGATTAGTCCGTTCAGAGTGTGATCATACATACCGCTCCAGACCCAGACTGCAAAGTTAGTTACAACAAAGAAAAATATCGACGAGCTAACGGTCAAGAAAGCTCCTCGAAAGAATTTTGGAGTTCTAAGCCAGTGGCTACTAGCTAAAGCAATCAGGGCATAGCATCCCCATGTCACCGCTATCAAGCCATGGAAACCTATAATTGCGTCAGAGGTTATCATAGCTAAAAGTGGAGTCCAAACCGCCAGGCGTCTTGGCAGTACTGCGCCACCAAAAATAGCAATTGCTGCTACCGGCGCAAAGTTGGCCGGATGAGGCAATAATCGGAAGGAAACTCCAATAAAAACTAGGCTAATTGCGATTGCTGCATGTATATGGCTTTTCTTCATAGTTTTTGCAGCTTCCATTCTATAACATCCGAACTTTTAGTCACGTATGTACCAGCACCAACATCCGCTAACTTACCGTTTACATAAAAACTCCAATATTTTGGCCCATTGCCCTGAGTACCATTAATAGAAGTTACCTGATCTCCGAACGAATAGTGTTTAACTGCCACTGTGGTGTATTTTTTCAAGAGGCTTAGAGCATTTTGACCTTGCTTACCTTGGTACTTAACATAAGTGGTCTGTGATTGTTGTTGGGTAATAACAGGCTTTGAGGTTGTATCCCAAGGTTTTGTAGCGACTAGACCGGCGCTGATGGATACAACAAATACCGCAATCAAAATTATTTGTTTTGTTTTATTAAACGATTGAGCTACTCGGCTCATAAAAAATCCTCCATGTCTCATGAGCCAGGAGGATAAAACACTTAACTAGTTAAGCAATCGCTCCTGCTCGGGAGACTTATAAGCTGTATCGGACTGAAAGCGTTGGTGCTTTTTACCGTTGCGGCACAGTTCCGGAATTACACCGGATTCCAGCTGTTGATTGTTAATGACTAAAATATAGCACGGCTGCTCTACCTAACGTGTAGTAGTTTTTGCATTCTTCAAAGAATCCTACCCTATGCACTCCTAAGCGAACTTAATAATTCCCTCTAGGACAACGACCAGTGCAATAAGACACCAAAAGAATATATCCCCTCCGTTATCCACCAAACTTTCCAGCTTGGCCCTAGCTGGCATGAGTGCTGGATAAGATATATGATTCAACCTAAGCCGGCGACATAAAGTACGCCCGTTAATTACTCGAGGTTATTTACTGAGCGCCCATCGCACCGAAGGACTTATTGACTTATCCTTGCGATGGATACAGCCAATCCAGCAACAAGGCCGACGTTTTCCGGCTAGCAACTCTGCTCGCACTCTCTCAACATGCTGTTTTCTCGTCTCTGGTTTCTTGACCGATACGGTCCAGCAAATCCACTCATTGCGTGCAAGCGGTGTAAGGTCTTCCCACGCTGCTAAGGCTTTAGGGTTAGATGTAATGCTTTTTGCTAAATCCGCCGGTGTTTTGTGCACCACACCTGTGGCAATTACTTTTTCGCTCATATGTTTATTTTATCAAGCTCCGGAGCTACAAACCCGCATATTCTTGCCCTCCATGATCTCAATAGCAGAATAAGCACAAGATCAGAAATTTATAGTAGCAATGAACGGCCCGTCATGCGCCGCAATAGTTTGATTTAACTTTTTCGTTTAGTTGCTTAAGGTCTAGCTTCTCCACCCACTATATTGACAGTTCGGATAATGAGTGTAATGATATAAACTGAACACTAATCACGGTGGGCAAGGAGGGAATCTCGAATGAGTGCACAAAATAATAGACCTGCCGGATGGGCAGGATGGGCATACTTTGCCGGCTTCATGATGATGCTTCTAGGCATCCTCGAAGGAATCGCCGGCTTGGCGGGTATCTTTAACGACAAGTTTTATACGGTTTCAGAAAACAGTCTTTTAGTCTTTAGTTTTAAGACCTGGGGGTGGATTAATCTAGTCCTAGCCATCATCATTTTTATGGCAGGTTTGGAGTTACTACGAGGTGCAGCGTGGGCTCGCATAGTGGCAGTTTTTCTTGCCGGCATGAGTTTCGTTGCTAATATGGGATTTATCAATGCGTACCCAACATGGTCAATTACCATGATGGTCGTTGATGTTCTAATTATCTACGGTTTGACTGTCCACGGAGGCGAACTTCGCGGCGAATAACAAGTAGCTTTAACCAGCAAGAAATAGGGAGCTAGCTTCATTATCTAAGCTAGGTTCAGAAAAGATTCAGCAGATTAGTCCTGATTGATAGACGTCCGTCAACG
Organism: Saccharimonadales bacterium (SeqCode); assembly: GCA_035650795.1. Lineage (GTDB taxonomy): Bacteria > Patescibacteriota > Saccharimonadia > Saccharimonadales > UBA10212 > 2-01-FULL-49-22. The sequence continues at coordinate 2,320 of DASRGY010000071.1, read as the reverse complement.
AATCAAGGATCAGTGCTACCAAAAATTATTATTTTCTGGACTAAGAACCTCTTTAATATGTTTGCGTTCTTGTCGGTAAGCTATGTATTTACTAATGAAGTTTGTCATTGGCGATCCTCCTTCTTAACAATTAGCATAATAAGCTTATCTATCGTTTTGGTCTGTCAGGATTTTTACACTACTGCAGCCAGACTTCATACAGTGATTCAAATCGAAATAGTGGCTCCCACTAGCGGACATGCTTAGAACTAGGTACCGCTCAACAATTATGAGTTTGGAGGAAGTTAAGCTTTGTACTACTATTAACCCTAACTTCTACCCTATATGACGAAGCTTTAATGCTGTAAGTTCTGAACCAGAAAACCGGTATTGCACTTGAGGATGACGGCGTATCTTCCGCATATTACGCCACACACGTCTTTTTAAGAAGAACCTGTTTTCAAAAAGTTCCTGCTTAATGTCGTCCGGGGCGAATGACTTCCAATTGTCTACCGGCTCCTGTTCGTGTGCTAAAAAATACGGGTGGTCAGTTAAAGAACTCTGGCTGTTTTGCCATGTGTTAGTAATTTTATTGCTTCTTATAGACATATTATCCCTCTCATTAATTCTCCCTTAGGTAACCATTAGTAGGTTAAATCCTATGGGTGTTAGGACCTCTCGCAGATACCCCTAACAGCATTTACTCTAATAGTCTTATGCTTATAATGCTGTGCTTGTTGTCACAACATTGCTCAAATCTAGGCCTATACTAGAGTTGTGAGTAACATGACCCTTAATCGCAACGATAGCGAAAGTATAACCGCACATTTTGGCGGTGGTACGATAAAGCACTTCTCAAGAGGTGAAATTATTATACAAGGCAATGAAAAGCCTGAGGGTGTGTATCTTATTGAGTCAGGCTATATTAAGGCCTACTCAATATCTCAACTTGGACAGCAGAACCTCTTATTAATACATGGAGTGGGCGAGATTATGCCGTTGCCGTGGGCATTGGATGGTCCACAAAAGGTAGGTATTTTTTATGAAGCCATGTCTGATGTCACCGCGCTAAGAACATCAAAGGATTACTTACGCTCCGCCATGGGCAGAAACACCTGGTTGGCAGAACAGATTTTACGCCAATTAGTAAATACCTTTACGGTTTATGCTCAAAGGATCCAGAATCTGGGCTACAGATTACCACGCGAACGAGCTATCGCCTGCTTACTAGACCTAGGCACCCGTTTTGGCCATAAAGTTGGTAACGACATAGTGATTAAGGCTCCCATAACTCATCAAGATATCGCAGATTCGACTAATATGACCAGGGAAACTGCCAGCAGAGCACTAGAGTTGCTTTTCAAAGATAAATTGATAAGTCAGAAAAATCATTTTTTCATAATCAAGAGCGAACGAAAGTTGCTGGCTGAACTTGGTTAACTAATCTGTGTGACTAAACGTACAGCCATATTCACTACTCTGATATTGAATTAGAGTAAGCGTGAATGCCCGTATTAATTGCTAGGCTTCGCGCATACTAGGCCCTGGGAGGTTAAATCGCAGGGTCTTTTAATATTTGAAAATGCAAGGTTTCTAGGAGTCGAAGTACTTATGCTTGGCTCCGGAGGCCGGACTCGAACCGGCAACCATCACCTTAACAGGGTGTTGCTCTACCATTGAGCTACTCCGGATTACAAACTACATTCTACATTATAGCCGTATCTGTTACTACAGATACTAGGTAAAAGTTTTTGACAGAAAGTTGTAGCTATAATAGTTATGCTTATGTCATAATCTTCTTATGGAAGAAACTACACAAACCAGCGAAACACAAACACTAAACTCTCACAGCCATAAAGGTTTATGGGCAGTAATTGTATTACTTTTGATATTAGCTGCTGCGGCTTGCTACGGATTATATGCCTGGCAGCACAACAAGCTAACTAACGCTCAGCAATCACTAAATGATGCTAATAATAAAATTAGTCTATTGGTTGCCCAGCAAAAAACATTTGCACTGCCCACAGCATCAAACTTTTCGCCCCAGTGCAAAAGCAAAGATAATAGTGACCTGATCGTGGCGGCATTAACACCAAAGCCGGTAGACAATTACCAAGCTTATATTGAATCATGCGCTAACGACGATAAAACACCAGCAAGAGTCGTGGCATTCAAGGTTAAAGCTGATGGAACCCGATCATTTGCTTATGGCGCCGGAACCGGTGAGCCAATGTGTATTTCTGCCAAAATTATAGATGCTAAGGCTGCTCAGGATATTAGCAAGCAAACACTCGTACCTATCTGCAAAACCTTCTAGATCGTTAGGAAATTTTACTTAAAA
>DASRGY010000070.1:0-33024 GCA_035650795.1 Saccharimonadales bacterium (SeqCode) | reverse complement strand
TCTCACGATTAAGAACCGGCAAATTTGTAATCGAAAACAAACCTATTAATTTAGCAGATGTAGCTGAAGGTGAAGTATCGCAGATGATGACAGCAGCCAAAGATCACCAAGTAGCTATCATCTTTAAGAAGCCGGAAAACTTTCCTATCCTGAATCTGGATGAAACTAAAATCCGTCAGGTTGTGATGAACTTTATAGATAATGCTATCTATTACACCCCTAAAGGGGGCGCAGTCGATGTCGAGCTAAAGGCAACAGATAAAGAGATTATCTACACCGTAACAGATACTGGAATAGGTGTACCCGTTAGTCTCCAACCTAACTTATTCACTAAATTTTATCGAGCTGATAACGCTAAAAAGGTTAGGCCTGACGGCACCGGTCTCGGACTCTATATGGCTAAGAAGGTAGTTGTAGCGGAGGGAGGTTCGATTATCTTCCGTAGCACAGAGGGCAAGGGCAGTACTTTTGGTTTTAGTTTTCCAAGATCAGCCGTAGAAGTTAAAGCACAAGCTAAAACAGCATAACCGGCTTCTTGCTTTATAGCAAAATTATGTAGAAAAGTATTGACTATTTTTTGCTATTGTGGTAATGTTAGAGCAACCTCGAGTGGGAAGAGGTGGATAAAAGAGTAAATTAATAGATTAGCTAAATTATTAAAGCAAGTTTGCGGGTGGGCCAAAGGAAGGAGAACTAACTAAATGGCTGGACCAGAACGCATAAGTTCTACGGCAGTCGCAGAAGCGCAGGCGCAAGATTCAAATCCATTGAGTCTTGGAAATAGATTAGTGCGTAGTCGTACAGGGCGCGGATTCGCAACTGCCCTAAGTTTTGTTGCTTTAGGTGGAGGAGGAGCTTACCTTGCAGAATCGCTCGGTAATAATACCTCCGTTGGTGAAGCGGCTCCGTTGGCTCAACCTCAGCAGCCCCTAGGTGCTAAGCTCAGCTCATTGCCAAATTGTGGTGGAGAAGTATCTTATCAACCACATATAAATGTAGAAAATACATGGCGTCACTTCAATGTTGACCCTTATTACCCTAACTTGCAAACTGTTGGCGACGTGAGACAAGAGTTAAAGGTTAAAAAAGCTGAAATAATGCACAATCAGCACATACCTGAAGGTGCTTATAGGCAACTACAGGCAGCTTTCATTTGTCGTGGTGTTGCTGCTTATGGTAGTCGTTGGAATCTTGGAGGATTGTCAGGCGGAATTAAGACAGGGTCTAATGTTAAATATGAGCCTAATCTAGAGATTGACTATACAGATAAGGGTGGACGTCCGATAAGTCCAGACGCTTCGTACCTTTCTACTAGCTACAACGGCATAGAATATACAGTAGTTTTAATTGACTGGTGCGGTAATGAAGTTGCCAAGGAAAAAGAAGTTCCACCTACTAAGACTGTTACCGTAACAGTTAAAACTCCCCCACGCCCACCCAGGACTAATACAGTAACTCAGACAGTTAAAACTCCCCCACCTCCAGCCAAACCTCCAGTGACAGTAACTGTAACTGTTCCGGTAAAACCAAGACCAGTACCTCCTATACACACCAAGATTCTAAAGAGTGAAGTTACAGGTCACGATGAAAAGACACTGGTAGAAGATAATAAGTTTAGTGTTTGGATGCGCTGCCTTAAGAAAGGTCAAATTCTCAAGAAACTCTTAATTAAGCTTAATCGTGATGCAGACCCTGATCCTTATATTTTCCAGCAAGCTGGCATTACTTGTCCGGGAGAAACAACTCGAATAGATCTCCGTGAAGTAGATTTACCAAACTATATAGAAGAGAATCCTTACGTAGCGAAGCTCGTATTTACATCACACGGTAAAAGAGTTGTGGCACCTTTCCAGATTAAAAATAAGCAGGAAGAAACACCTAGTACTACAACAGCTACGACTACTGTTACTCAAACAGTCCCCCAACCTCCACCACCACCTCCACCACCACCTCCTCCACCACCACCTCCACCACCTCCACCAACAACCACAGTTACTAAGACTATTCCGTGCGACCCTAACATTGCAAAGTGCCCATAAGGTTAAGTGAAGGAAATAAGGAGAAGAAATGAAAATTAAGCATTTAATCGTCAAAAGCCTACTGGCCGTTGCGGTAGTAAGTGCTCTAGCTCTGGTGGGAGGCGTAAAACACGCTAGTGCTGACGCCAACTGTGTGCCATATAATCCAAACACAATATTTAAAACCCCTATCTTTAACCATTACTGTGATGTGCCAAACGGTGTTGGTGATGAACCGGATTTTGTCCGTGTCCGGCAAGATATGAACGGTAACAACGAAGATAACCAGAATAATCCTTTATACACAGGCGGTACTTTAAACGCTGCTTGTAACGACGGGGATATCTATGATGTCTGGACTTACGTCCACAACGATGCTGCATCTGCTTACAACGACAACGGAAATGGCTCAGCTGTTGCGCACAACGTTAATATGGCATTAACTGCTAACAAGATAAACCAGACCGGCAGCTCGTTCATGTTTAGCTCAAGCGTAAGTGCTAGCGATGCCGCTGGGGTGCAAGATAACACTACCCTAAACTGCGGTAGTAAGACCGTTAAACTAACATTAGTACCAAACACAGTTCACACTTATAGCCAGCAGTATAACTGGCATAACCTCGCAGACAGTTCAGTTAACAGTACCTTCAAAATTGGTAGTCCCAATCTTGGAAGCGGTGTGCAATGGGGCTGTGCAGAATACAGAATAGTTGTCGTTTACACAGTAAAAGTAGAGAATGTTACTCCTCCACCAGCACCGGTGTACAGCTGTGATATGTTGACACTAACAGCTGATGCTAATACTGCTAGACGATTTGATGCTAGCGTGACCTATACCGCTAAGAACGGTGCCACATTCAAGAGTGCTACGTTTGACTGGGGTGATGGTTCTAAACAAACTGTCAACGGTACGACTAACAGTCATACATATGCCGCTGATAATACGTACATCGTTAGTGCTACAGTAACCTTTACTGTAAATGGAACAGATAAAACTGCTACCTCAGACAATTGTAGAAAGACCATTACAGTTAGTACACCTACCCCAACTCCTACCCCAACCCCTCCACCAAGCAAAGGCACCTTACCAAACACTGGTGCAGGCAGCACAATTGCCATGTTCACTGGAGTAAGTACTTTCGCTGGTGTTGGTCACTACCTGTTCAACCGTCGTAAAGTTCGCGGATAAAAATTTAAAATATCTCTTGGTAGGGAGAGGATTACCTCTCCCTACAGAGGCGGCCATCAAATTGTGTGGATAAAGGTTGCTGATTTAGCCAATTTGTGCTACGGTACTTTTAGAGCAATTGACTGACCGCTCAAAAACATAAAGGTGGAGTTACATAAAACCTTCGGATATTTACCGGAGGTTTTTTAATGACAAAATGGTAGAATATATCTGTTACGGGGCCCCATCGTCTAGTGGCCTAGGACACCAGGTTTTCATCCTGGCAACACGGGTTCGATTCCCGTTGGGGTCACCAAGTTGTTTATACAAAAGCCCAAATTTTTAATAGTCTGCCGTCGTTTTTGCCTCTTCCTGCTAACACCTCAGGAGTAAAGGGCCGTGTCTCTGTATTATTATGAACTACACCGTCTCCCGCGGGATCAGCGATATATAAACCTTCCTGGTCGGCTGCTCGCAAAACAATAAAGTGACCGCGGAAAGTAAAGTATCCACCTGCATCGGCCAATGCTATAGCCATACCACCATGCTGGACTATGGTGGGTATTTCTTCTATATCCTCTAATCTTAAATCCCCAGCCTTATAACCTCCATATTTGTGAACCTGACCTTTGTACCCAGCTATAGCATCAAAGAATCCATCCCAGTTACCATGTCCATCAGCCTGTGCTCGCCAAAAATATTTTGGTCCATATTTCCATGCAAGTGTATCCGGTCTTATTTTGGGGTTATTGTTCATAGTAGCAACCACCATTGCGGCAGCAGTAGGTGCACAGCCGCCTTTAGACATCGTATCTTTTTTAAAACCAATGCGCTCATTAGCCCAACCAGAATCTCCCTGATCATAGTTAGCCATGCTGTTGAGGCGATAACCGAATCCTGATTCAAAAGTATATAGAAATGGATGAGGACGACTCTCATATATTTGGGAATTTTGTATAGACCTAGGTACAGCCGCAGTCGCCACTAGCATCCCCGCAGTTTTTAGGAAGTCCAACCTAGTGACGGGCTGCGTGTGTGGTTCAGCTAAAGGTTCTACGGTATCAAAACCATTAGACAGCTTATTCGGGATCTCAGTCATTTTCTATATTTTAACACTTAAATCTATAATAGTCAATTATAGCTACTTAAGTTTTTTTAAAAATTATGCTGTATATGGTATTATCTCTTACTGGAGAATTGTAATCTGGACTACAGATTAAGATTATGTTATAATATAAGTAATGACTAGTGAATCATTGAGCCATCGTTTTCTAGAGAATACCACTGCATCATACTATTCTAAGATGAGAATAGGTCTTTCCTCTATGCCATCAGCTGTATATATGGCTTACCATGCAATTACTTCAGAAAGTTTAAGAGTTGGGGTTGAGTCAGGAGTCTCTGCGGCTACAATAGCGACACTCGGTATTCTGCAGTTTAGGAATGGAATACGCCAATGGCGACAAGAAAGCGGATGCGTACCCGCGCCAAATTTTGGGGGGCGAGTCCTCGATGTAGTTTCAAGCTTTAAGCTTTAGCTTGAGATAAGCAAGATAGTCTGCGATACTTATCAATAGAGGATAATGGTGGGCTTTAACAAAAAAACCATTAAAGATATAAGTTTGACCGGCAAGCGCGTTCTGTTGCGTGCTGATTATAATGTACCCGATATTGCAGGCAAAATTACTGATGATTTTCGGATAAAACAATCTATCCCGACCCTTGAATATATTCTTAAACAGAAGCCAAACGGACTTATTATTATGTCTCACATGGGACGACCTAAGGGCTTTGACAAGACTTTGAGCCTTCAGCCAGTAGCAAGGCACCTAAGCCAATTATTAGGTAGAAAGGTCTTTTTTGTACCAGATTGTGTTGGAGAAGAAGTAAAATCTATTGCCTCGCGACTTAAGCCAACTGATATTTTATTACTGGAAAATTTGCGCTTTTATCCGGGTGAAGAAGAAAACGAGACGCAGCTTGCTAAAAATCTAGTGGATTCCACGAGTGCAGAGATTTTTGTCCAGGACGGTTTTGGTGTTGTACATAGGGCACATGCTTCAACTGTCGCTATAACTAAGCTCTTGCCTTCCGTTGCTGGTCTGTTACTAGAGAAAGAAGTAGAAACTATCACAAAAGTAATGAAGTCTCCGAACCACCCGCTGGTTGCAATTATCGGTGGCGCCAAAATTAAAGATAAAATCGAAGTTCTTCATTGCTTGATAGATTTAGCCGACTGCGTTGCTATTGGCGGCGCTATGGCCAACAACTTCCTAAAAATAGAGGGATATGAAACTGGTAGCAGTTTATATGACAAAGAAGACCTTAGACTGACAAAAGACATACTTGCTAAAGTAAAAAATAAAGCATGCAGACAACCCTTCAGTTTTTTGTTGCCAGTTGATGCTATAGTTTCAAAGAATATTAATGGCCGTGCACCGATCCGAATAGTAGATCTGTCTAGCCGTTCTTTGGCAGAGATTGAGGCGTATCCTAAAATTCCAAAAAGGGATACCTATACAGTCGGCAAAGCAGAAGCCATATTTGATATTGGGCCAGTTAGCTCTGGACTTATTGCCGGAGCAGTAGAACTGGCTAAAACAGTTATCTGGAATGGCACGATGGGGGTAACCGAAACCAAGGGGATTAATGGGGCACAGGCGCCATTTTCTAATGGTACGCGCACTATTGCAGAGGCTATTATTGGCCCTTCTAACAAACATTTGTCTAAGGCCTTCAGCCTAGTAGGAGGCGGCGATACGGTTGGCTACATAGAAGCTGAAGGTTTAACTGAAGACTTTAGCCATGTTTCAACAGGCGGTGGTGCCAGCTTAGAGCTCATGGCCGGCAAAGAACTTCCAGGAATAGAGGCTCTACCAAACAAATAAGTATGCTCCACTTACAAATGGACCGATCGGTTCATTTGTGTATACGGAGTTTTATTTGTTATGGTTGAATGTAGTTCTCGTGTAAAATAAGCTTAACTACAATGACAAAGCGGTAATGGGCAAGCTATTAATAGTCGGCAATTGGAAAATGTACCTGAATGCTTCTCAGGCTAGCCTGTTGGTTCATCGGTTACAAGAACGCGTTAAAATTTTGAGGGATATAGAAGTTGTTTTAGCCCCCAGCATGTTGACGCTTCAGCCACTTAGCTTCCAGATAGATCGGCGCAAGTTTCGCTTAGCAGCGCAAAATGCCTATTTCAGGGATGAAGGTCCATTTACGGGAGAGGTCAGCTTTACTATGCTTCGGGATTTGGTCCACTACGTTATAATTGGTCATTCTGAACGGCGACATATTTTTGGCGAGAATCTGGATATGATACGCGACAAAGTTGCAGCTGCAGTACGCAACGACATTACTCCGATATTATGCGTAGGCGAGACAAAGCCAGAGCGAGAGGATGGCGAGACTAAGCAAGTGCTTCATGACCAACTCATGACGGCTTTATCCAATTTGACTGCCCGCGAAGTTCAAAAGGTAGTTATAGCTTATGAACCCGTGTGGGCAATTGGCCAAGGAGAGGTTGTCGCTAAGCCGGATCAAGTACAAGAAGCAGTTAAATATATTCGCAAGTATATTGAGGATGTCTTTGGTCCTAAGGCTGCTAAAGGTGTGAGGGTTCTGTATGGGGGCGATGTGATGCCTGATGCGGTTTTTGGGCTATTAAATGTACCAGGGGTTGACGGTTTTCTGGTTGGCCACGCTAGTTTAAATTATCATACATTTTCGTCTATTGTTGATGCAGCTAGACGTTGGCAGCGTAATGTTGACGGAAGCGTAGATGATGAATAGACCTAACCAAAGCGATAATGCTAATATATAGAAAAGATTATTAAATAGTTAGTAGCATGCAAGAAGACGGCAAAAAATTTTTCGACGTAAGTAAACCACATCCACACCCAACCTCAAAGCCAGTTATAGTTGGTCATCATCCAATGATGCCCGACCCGATGCTTAGAGAAGGTACGCACGAAGCCCATGCTGCAGCCGGCCTTGCTGTTGAAGATTCAGTTCCAGATGAGAAACCGCATCCGCATACTCCTAACTTGGGCGACAATTCAGCTTCATATGAAGATAGCCCAGCATGGAATCCATCCCCTAAAACCACTGATGGAGAGTTATCTGATTCCAAAACCACCGGAAGCAGCCTATTCGGGCACAGTACTTCTTTGCCTGACTCAGAGCACCAAGACGATTTAGCTAGCAAATCAAAAAAAGAATCTAACTCTGATGACAATAGTGGTGCGGAACTTCATGTTCCTGCAGGACGTACAGCTTACCACCATCAGCCGCGAATTTGGGCGTGGGTCGTTATAGCACTCATTATCTTGGCTGGAATTTATGCAGCGGTAGATGCAAAGACTGACGTTCTACCTTTTCATATATTTAGCCATACTCAGTCAAACGCTGACGCTAGCAGTAACTCCCCTAACTCTTCCAATAGTCAGCCTGTTAGTGTCAATCAGTCTAGCTTGCCTACTGGCTTCACAAAATACCAACCCACTGGTACACCAGTGGTGTTTGCCTACCCAACTGATTGGGGCGCTCCAACTACAACCACCGATCCCGGTTTTAGTCAGCGAGGAGGAGATAAGAAATCCGATGGTACTTACGCCTATCTAGTTCACTTTGCGACTAATAAGGATATAGAGATTGCGATGACGTCTTCAAAATATCTGCCGTCTGCTCGCACTCCCCTCTATTACGACTATCTGCAATGGTGCGTTGGGACAAACGACAGCAAGTTTTATAAGATGCTCTTACATTTCAGTACATCAGCTGGAGTAGATTCGCCTACGACCGTAACTTGTGACCAAGGACCACTTACTGACGCCACTAAGATTAATGATGCAGTTATTGCCCAGCTAAAAACAAAAGATGCCCAAGGCAATGTGCTCGGCGATATTTATACAGCTAATTTGTCCGGGGGTGGTTCTTTGGCCGTCCTAAGAGTTAAAGATACCAAAATGACGAATGGTGACAACATCAAGAAACTGATAAACACAATTGCAGGCGCTTCTGCAAGCTCACAATAGATACATTACCTGCATATACTGATGGTTCGCTTACTCAAAACACTCTGTTGATATAATTATAAAGTGATTGATAACTTACTTGAGGAGTTAAATCCTGAGCAGAGACGTGCCGTAAAAACAACGGAAGGCCCAATGCTAATTTTGGCAGGGGCAGGAAGCGGTAAAACTAAAACTCTGACTCACCGAATTGCCTATTTACTTTATTCTAAGCGGGCGACTCCATTTAATATTCTGGCTGTTACTTTCACCAACAAAGCCGCTGGTGAAATGCGTGCCAGAATATCTAAGCTACTAGGCAAAGACCCCGATAACCGCAGTTTCCTACCTTTTATGGGCACGTTCCACTCTGTTTGCGTGCGAATACTGCGTCAGGATGGTGAGGCTATTGGCATTCCGCGCAATTTTGTAATTTGGGATGAAGGAGACAGATTAGCAGCTATTAAGCAGGTTAGTCGACAAGCAGGCATTGATGAAAAGAGTTTTCCGCCAAATTTATTAGCATCTCTGATCTCTGGAGCCAAGAATGAGATGGTTAGTCATCAGGAATTTAGCTCTTTAGCCAATAGTCCGGCAACCCATGCCGCAGCCAAGGTATTTCCTCTATATGAATCGGTGCTTAGGGAATCAAAGGCGCTTGATTTCGACGACCTCATAGCAAGGTGTGTAGAATTATTGGCTCGGCAAGAAGAAGTACAATCCAAGTGGCAAAGACAATTTAAGTATGTAATGGTTGACGAGTATCAGGATACAAATGGCGCGCAGTACCAGCTTATTCGCGCACTTACCAGTCCGCAGCGTAATATAGCGGTGGTTGGTGATGATTGGCAGAGTATCTATTCTTGGCGAGGAGCTGACTATCGCAATATTTTGAATTTTGAACGCGACTTTAGTGGTTGTAGTGTTATTAAACTGGAACAAAATTACAGAAGCACAAAAAATATTTTAGATGCTGCCCACCAGATAATTAGCCATAATCGCGATCGTAGTGATAAAAAACTATGGACAGAAGCAGGAGAAGGATCACCTCTACAGGTAATTCAAGTTAATAGTGAACGGGCTGAAGCTGAAGCTGTGATCCGGCGCATTAAATCCAATGTTGATATTGGTGCTCGGCAGTATAAGGATTATGCCGTGCTATACCGTACTAACGCCCAGAGTCGTGCGCTGGAAGAAGCATTTATTCGTCACGGCGTGCCATATCGTATTGTCGGTGGTGTTCGATTTTACGACCGAAAGGAAGTTAAGGATATAATGGCGTACTTAAGGCTTATATATCAATCAGAAGATACTGCCAGTTTTGAACGAATAGTAAACGTGCCAGCCAGAGGTATAGGCTCTAAGTCGTTAAACAACTTCCGGCAATGGAAGGCAGATAACCAATTTGGCCTACTTGAGAGTCTAGAAAAAGTTAGCCAATGTCCGCAACTTACAGCCAAGGCTGCTAAAGGATTCGTTGATCTTGCCGACATTCTTACCAGTTTTAAAGCACAAATCGACATACTTGCTCCAGCGGCACTTGTTGAGAGCTTACTCCGGCGTCTGGACTACCTTTTATTTATTCAAGACGGAACGCCGCAAGGTGAAGCAAGAATTGAAAATGTTAAAGAATTATTAAGCGTTGCTACGGAATACCAAGAACTGGGTCTGGCCGGCTTTTTAGAAGAAGTGTCTCTATTGTCTGATCTGGATCAAGCTGATGCTAGCAGTAATGTAATAACTTTGATGACCTTACATGCGGCCAAAGGCCTAGAATTCCCTGTAGTTTTTATCACCGGCCTGGAGGAGTCAATCATGCCCCATTCTAGAGCTCTTTACGATGCAGGCGAAATGGAGGAGGAGAGACGACTGATGTATGTTGGTATGACAAGGGCTAAAGAAGAACTTTTCTTAACGTACGCTACATCGCGTACTTTATACGGCGGACGTTTAAATAATCCTCCTAGCCGCTTTTTATCTGATGTAGAAAGTAGCCTTGTTTCTTCCCATGAATCTGAACCAGATTTTCCCACATTAAACCCAGATGAAGTCCGCTATATTCCAGAGTTGAATGAAGGTGACGGAGTTAAGCATCAGCTCTTTGGCATAGGTACGGTTCTAGAGATAGAAGGCGAAACAGCTGTGATTTATTTTCGTGGCCGAGGCACAAAAAAACTAAACATTGCCTTTGCACCTCTTACCAGACTGGATTAACCTATTATAGGATGAAGCAACATTTAAAAAATCGGCCTTATATTATTCCTTTATTGGGATTGATTCTAGGCCTAGGTGTTGTTTTAACGATTTGGGTTAGTCGCAGCAATGGCCAAACTTTTCGTCCGTCTGATGCCCATGTAGTATTTTTGTTTGATGCCGGTAAATCTCAGGTGATCGATACAAAAGCTAAAACTGTCGGCGAACTAGTGGATCGCCTTAACCTTCACCTTATTGATCAAGATGTAGTTGAACCGACACGTGACACACCTATTGTCGAAGATAATTTTCGTATTAATATCTACCATGCTCGGCCTGTTACGGTTGTTGATGGGTCAAGTAAATCTGTTACGTTAACTGCCCAAAGAAGCCCCAGGGTTATAGCACAGGACGCAGGCCTTAAAGTTAATCCAGAAGATATAGCGACATTTGTGCCAGGTGATCTCAAGGACAATGTCATAGGCGAACAAGTAGTAGTCTCGCGGGCGATCCCGATTGCTCTTAATTTATATGGAGCACAGATTGCCACATATACTCAAGCTAAAACAGTGTCCGGACTATTGGGGGAAAAACACATAAATTTAGATAATGGAGAGACTGTAGACCCATCTCTTAAAACCAAGATAACTCCTAATATGCAGGTTTTTGTGTTGGCCAAAGGTGCAAAAGTTGAGACTGCCGAAGAGGCAATACCCATACCGACACAAACAGTAGATGATAACACTCTGAGTTTCGGAGCAACTGCCGAACGTCAATCTGGCAGCCCGGGCAAAAAACTATTAACTTACATTGTAACAACCCAAGACGGCAAAGAGACAGGCCGCAAACTGATTCAAGAAGCCATCATCCAGCCGGCAGTCCCCAAGATTATTGCAAGAGGAACGGTAATTGATATTAATGGTGATAAATCTTCGCTGATGGCAGCAGCAGGCATAAGTAGCTCTGACTATGCCTATGTTAATTACATAGTTAGCCACGAGTCTGGCTGGTGTCCCACTAAAGCTCAAGGCGAATATGGCGGCTGCCCGGCGTATCATGGCGTGCCTGATTATGGCGGTTATGGTCTTTGCCAGTCCACTCCGGGAAGTAAAATGGCCAGTGCAGGTGGCGACTGGGCTACCAGCCCAATAACGCAACTCCACTGGTGCAGTGATTACGCTCATAGGGTTTATGGCAGCTGGGCTGCTGCATATAATCATTGGCTCGGTAGTCATAGCTGGTAGCATGGAGTACCCGAAAAAATCTTTAGGACAACATTGGCTAAAAGATGAAAACATTCTTGAATCAATTGCCGACGATGCGAGCATATCTGGTAGTGATACGGTTTTAGAAATTGGCCCAGGATTAGGTAATCTCACAAAATACTTAGTCAAAAGATCGAAAAAGGTAGTAGCTATAGAACTAGACGAAGTCTTGGCTGCTAAGCTTTTACACAATATACAATCCGACAATCTGGAAGTTATACCAGCTGATATTTTGAAGTTTGATTTGACAAACTTGCCGGCGAGCTACAAGGTAGTCGCTAACATCCCATATTATTTAACCAGTAATTTATTGCGGATTTTGTGTGAGTCGTCCAACCCACCATCTACTATGACGCTCCTGGTTCAGAAGGAGGTTGCTGAACGTATTTGTGCCGGTCCAGGAAAAATGAGTGTTTTAGCGGTTAGTGTTCAGCTGTATTACAAATGTAATCCAGGAATGGTTGTTCCAGCCAAAGCATTTATGCCCCCGCCCAAAGTTGATTCACAAGTAGTATTCATGGACAAGCGCACAGAACCGCTCTTTAAGGACTTGGATAGTCAAAAATATTTTCAAATTGTAAGAGCTGGTTTTAGTGAAAGACGAAAGAAACTTCGAAGCAGTTTGAGCGGAGGTCTTAGAATAACTAAAGATGCTGCAGATAAGCTGTTAAAAAAAGCTGGTATTGACAGTAGCCGTCGGGCTCAAGACCTCTCTTTACAAGAATGGCATAAAATTTATGAGTTGTTCCCTGGCTAATTCATAATACTTGACTTGTTAAGTATTTGTGAATTATGATGGGGAGAATGAAAGCACAAGCATTTAGCCATAAAGACTCACCGACTTCCCTGCACCAACTAATGTTTGTTTTACAACAGCTAACTAATGAACTTTTAGAATCTGAAGTAAAAATTGGGTTGTCTCAAGTCCGTATAATGTCAGCCCTACATACTTCAATTGCCTACTCGCAGCATGGGGTAGCTATTAAACTTAGGCAAACAGAGGCTAACATAAGCCGACAACTCCAGAGTATGAAGCGACAGGGACTGGTAGATATCAAGCGTAATCCGAAAGACAAACGACAACGAGAAGTTATACTCACGTCTAAGGGTAAAAATACCTATGACAAATCCCTACAACTTCTTAATATTCAGCAGAAGGATCTCCTAAGGTTATTGAGCTCAGAAGAAACTAAGGCCTTTAACCACGCCATTGACAATCTGCTAAAGGCTATTGGCTAAAATAAGTATTTGTGATATAATACTTATGCCTCTAGATGAGGTAAAACGGGGCTGATTACAGCTTGACGTTGGTCTTTAACAACTAGCCTGCAGGTCGCTTGTCAGCGTTATAGGCAAATTTGATTAGATGCAAAAAACATCTTTTCACGTGCAGCTGATCGAGTAAACAGCTTTGCTGCTGCTTTATTCCCAGTTGCCGTACCAGTTACAGCTTAATTTCTGTAACCACGCCTGGCGCGACATCAGATAGTGCCATCAGCGTGTCATATAATCTGGTTGCGCAGATCTGGTTTTCCGACAGAACTGCTAAGTTTTAGGAATAGGAAACATAACATTTTGGCCATTTATCGGTTATGTTTCTGAATTTTGTAAATGGCCTATGCCTGTAGAAAGCTAGTTAGCTAAACCGGCGGACGCGGGCTCAATACCCGCCAGCTCCACCAAAAATGCATCAGTGAAAACTGGTGCTTTTTTGATTAGCTATTGCAATTAATCGAAGCGTATAATATTTTAAGCAGTATAATTCTAAATATAAACGGAATAAAAATGAAAAAAATAAAGATACGCGGCCTATTGATGATAGTAGGAGCTTTCTTGCTACTTCTGACTCCTGCTATGGCGGTCGCTGAAGATGGCAATGGGGGCGATACTACTACCACAGATAATACTGCTCAAAATCAAGCTCAATCATCAGATACAGATAAAAATAGCTCCCAACAACAAAAGACTGATGAGGAGAAAGCCAAGACAGATGCCGAGCATAGCGGTAGCTTATTTCTGGCCGAATTGAAAGCAAAAGTCCAACAGCACACAGTGCAGGAAAAGGCCAAGAATTGTCAAGCCGCTAAGCATGGCTTAGAGACCAAACTTAACCAAATCCAAAAAAACGGTTCGGCTTTTGAGACAAAAATAGATAGTTTTTTCCAGAAAGGACTTGACTACCAAAAAAACCACAATGTCAGCCCAGCAAACTTTGACCAGCTAGTTTCGACTGCAAACGATGCTCAAGCTAAAGCCAAGGCTTCGGTAGATGCATTGAAATCCTTAAATGTTAATATTGACTGCACAACCGATACAGTGGCCCAGAACGTCGCAACCTTTAGAGCTGCAACCTCACAGGCAAAAACAGATCTACTAGCGTATAAAGCAGCAGTTAAAGCTGTACTGAAAAGTTTAATTAGCGCTGGAGGGGAGCAGTAATGAAGACCAAAAAAAACAATTTAGGATTTGGTGTTTTTGAACTCTTTCTTTTTCTGGCAATACTTCTTGCTGTTGGGCTGGTAGCTTATAGAGTCTATAACAGCCATAATTCTGCATCAAATAGTGTATCAACATCTACTACGCCTGCTAATAAGACTACATCAGCAGCTGATGTTAAGGCTGCGAGTCAGTCTCTAGACGCACAGTCAATTGACAAGAGCTTAGATCCTTCACAGCTAGACGATGCTGTTCAAAGCCTTCTATAGGCTAGACTACTGTTTTTTAATTTCATACCTCTCAAAAGTGCGTTCATTGTGCGTGTAAAGCCGCTTATACCACCAGTGTAAATAATGTATCTGCCCTCCCACCTAGGTTCATACTTTGCTTTAAACCTCTTGAGTCCTTGAAAAGAATAAAATCGATTACCTGTTGCGTAAACAAAAGATAGTAAATTATCGAGGGCAGAGCGATCATCTTCTCCTATTTCTAGACCTGCAAGCGGAGCTAGTCCCATATTTAATGACTTGAAGCCGTGATGATACAGGTACTCTATGAACTTAAGAAGTAAATAATCGTTGATGTTACCTGTACTATCTAGGCTATGACGTAGCAGATCAAAATTGGCTTCAGCTTGATTAAAAATAGGTGGGACTTGATTAATAAATGCCTGTATTCGCCCACGGGCATCTTTAATTATCATCAGCGGGCATTGTTGCATGTAGGCTTCGCTAAAATAGCCCATCATAAAGCTCCGCTCCGTACGTCCAGGTACCTTTAACCAGTCATTTGAGATATTCTTAAGTTGATCTAGGGTCAATTGAGAATGAGGAGGATTAAGTACTTCAAAACTGTAATTTAAGCTTTCAAACCTCCGGCGTATATTACGGAAATATTTATTGTTAGCGACATGTTTTATGAAGTGCTCTAAATCGATAATTGCTTCTTCGCCAATCTTTTGAATCTCGAAGCCTAAATCCTCATATAGTTTTAAGCTTGTTGGCTCTGTATGAATCAGGGAGGGGCTCCAGTCATTTACCCGACAGTATTCCCCAAAAGAACTTAATAACGGCTTGTAGCTTGATTTAAGCCCTATGGGATCGCCGACAACAAGTGCTGCTCCGCCAACTACCTTATAGGCTAAGCCAGAAGAGTAATTTGGCCCAAAGAAATAAGACTTGTCTCGTGGCCAGAGCTTAAAGTAGTCTTCGCTACTAGAGGGATATTTTTTAAGTAGGCTTTTCATAACTTCTATCTCACGATCATGGCTGCCAAGTCTGTGACGGATTGGTGAAAAGAAAGATATCGCTACGTAAAATAGCGATCCCACACTAATAAATGCCAATGAATCCAAGAATATTCTAGCTCGCTTAGTGTATGGCCTAAGTTCTTGATTGGTAGTCAGGCCAAACTGGTCAATTGTGTAGTGCGCGCCGCTGGCTAAAGGGATTTCCTGGTGGAAGTCAGATCTATCCATTAGCTGGAAGCCAATTACCCCGTATAAAAAGGTAGTCAGTAAGATTATAACTGCACGTCTAACGGCAAGTTTAAAGTTGCTGATCTCGCTGCGGACAGTGAATAAATGTCTATAAAAAACTAAACCTACAAGTGCAATTGATGGTACTAAAAGATTGAGGATAGCAGGTAAAACATCTTCAATATTTTCCGGCTGATCGAAGATAAAATGCTGAACATTGCGTGCCACCAGATAGATGTATAGCGGCAGAGTAATTAACCAAGCATTATGCTTACCACGCTTAAGCAAAGTGGCTAAGTAAACAAAGCTCAATCCCACCAGTAGAGTAACTTTGACATCAGCGCTTACTATTTTGATTGTTTGCAGCTGTGTTTGCGCGAAGAGAACGCTAACTATTGTAATAATTCCACTTAAAAGTACCGAGCCGGATATTATTGTCAGCGGCAACCTATAGTAAGTTAAATGACGCATAGAAGAAGCTTGTTTATTAGCCTAAGAGGTTCTCTTCCAAATTTTCATCCAAATGAATTATCCAGGTGTTGCGCTGTTGTTTAATGACGCCGTCTTTTTCGAGTTCTTTTAAAAGAGCCGTTGTTGTTTCTCGTGTTATACCAGATAGATCTGCTATTTCTTGGTGGGATAATTTAAGAACTAGCTTGTAAGTATTTGGTCCTGTTTTTTGCCCGATTTTTTCAACCAGGTAAGGCAGAAGAAGCATAATTTTAGATTTTGCTGTTTTATTCTTCATTGCCTCCAACTGACCCATAATTGCCTGATTTGAAGCACTCATGTAAGACATATAAATATTAGACATCTCGGGTTTGGTATCTATGCAGCGCTTAAACGATTCATTATCAAGCACATTTAAAGACACCTCAGCCAGGGTCTGATAAAAATACTTAAGTTGGTAGCTTTCCCAATCCAGAGTCAGAGAAAAGGCGATGGGAAAGATATCACCTGGACCAAGTATAAACATCGTACGGGTATCGCCTGTGTCCAAGATTGTATACGCCTTAACATAACCCTTTTTAATCAAATAAATTGCCGAAAGCGTATCACCTTGGTAGGCAATTATTTGATTTTTTGGGTATTTTTTTTCGCGTGCTTCTTTGAAGAGCAGATCAATACCATGATCATACCTGGACTTAGTTTTATCTCCGATTTGATCATCCATGTACATATCTACTATACAGTAATACTTTAACCGTCAAACAGGGGTTAAATTAGAGCTTGCATTATATTGTAAGGTGTAGTATAAAAGTTGATATGGTTCAGCGAAGTGTTTTCGGACTCAACATTATTATGCTCGTCATGAGTGATAATGCTGTAGTTTGAACAAATCGCGTTAGCCAACAAAATCAATAGCAACAATAAACCGGACTACAGCAAAAACAGTCCGGTTTTTCTATGTCAAATAAGTAAGTAGTGAGAGTTAAATGGCGGAGCAAACCGAAAATAGCAGTCATAAATACGAATCTACAGAATACCCAGCAGGCTGGGCAGATGATGTTATTGAGTCTTGGGGCTATTATCGTCACCCAGACTCTGATCCGTTGAGAGGCGGGGGGTTGATATATGGCGAAGATGGCAGGCCAGTGGGATATTTTGCGCATCCAGCATGGCGAAATAATGTAGGCCGGGTTGAACTGAAGCTTTTTGGCGAGCCAGAACGAGGCTATGCAGCCGGGCATGAGCCTGAAGTTGCCGTTAATATGCCGCTTGAGCAAGTAGGAGTTCATTTACCTTCAGATTCACCATATGAGGCTTACACCCCCTACGCACCAGTCGCTGAGCTTTTGGGCAAAGAATATGACGGCAGCCCAGAGATGACTAACAACATTCTAGAGCCAAAAGTAGACCCTGGAGAATCAATCCGCGAGGCTGTAGCTAATTTGCACAGAACTATTTTGGATGTTGATTGCCAACTAGCTGAGCATAACTTGAGTTTCAGTCCGTATAGTACCTTTGCTAGCCGCGAAGCGACTCCGCAAGATGTTTTTTACCATAACTATATTTTAGGGGTGATGTTTAATCCAGACAGAATGGGCTGGAGTCGTACTAAGCATTTTGTGGTAACGGGTGACCAAATACACTTCGAGTGTAGTGACGTAGGGTTAGCAGCCAAAACCCTTAACGCCTACCAGGCAGTTTCGCATCTTTTATTTGCAACATCCCTAGCCGCTCCTCATTTTGAAGGTCAGGTTAACCCAAACTTGGCTAAGATGTTATCCTCAACCGACGTTATTGCGGAAAATATGACTGATGAAGAGGGTATCAGACTCGATCATGAAAGCTGGCTATCTGTTAGAAATATTTTGCGGACACATGCTTCTCCTAGTGGAGGTGTCTATAAGAACCCCTTACCTGAAACCGAACAAGCTATATATGAACAAATGGATGAGATGTTACGTACGGGTGAAATCCCTAATCCATCACGTGTAGCTGGGCATCATAGGGATCGTTTGAGACTTGATTTAGGGACAGTAGAAATCTGTGCACAGGATACCGCGGGATATAACATCCCACGTATTTTGGCTACTACCGAACTTATGAACGCCTTTATTGAAACTGTTCAAGAGGCCCGCAGGACTGGAAAGTATAGTGACCTGGCTGAGGAATTGTCAATAATCTTACCCAAGGAAACTACGGCTGAGACACTTGCGATAGCCCACCAAAATACTGTTGCTGTTTCAAAGGAAGGATTTGATGCCAATGTCTTGTCCCCTGACGGGGAGCATGTTGTTACTGCTCGTGAGCAGATGCTTAAGTTGTTGAAGTTTCTGAAAGATAGTTGTCCTGGACGAATATCAGACGAAACAGAGTCAGAAATTAAAAGTGCTGTTGCAGTGCCAAGCGATGAAGATTTTTCTGTTTACAGGAACGAAGACGGCATTACATCGGTCTATGGGTATTATGAGACAGGTAAAGGAACATTTGCTCATTGGGCAAAAAGACGAGTCAAAGATTTGCGTCATGCTCATCCAGGATGGTCAGACAGACGGATAATTGTCGACTGTGAACGCCATGCAGGACAAGCTCTAAGACAACACTTAGACGAAATTGCGGCATGGATTAACGGCGGAACAGAAAGGGATGTGCAAGTCCAGCAAGTTGCTGTTAGAGCCGTAGGTAGTGCTATAAGCAGTATGAGATAAATTTGGTAGGATAAAACAGTATGTCTGATTCGGATTCATTAGTAACTTTACTCGATACTTTAGTAGCCTTCTCGACTGTAGATGGTGATGATGGGGCCATGAGCGGCTGTTTCCACTTCCTACAAGCACATTTGCGCCAAAACGGGATGCATATACAGAACTACGAGATAAACGGCTATCATTCACTAGTGGCGACAACCAGAGATACTAAATCGCCAAAGGTACTATTGCAGGCGCATCTCGATGTCGTGCCTGCCAAAGAAGAACAGTTTTCTTTGCAAGTTAAAGGTAACAAACTTTATGGCCGTGGTGTCTTTGATATGAAATTTGCAGCAGCAGCATTTCTAAGATTAGCTGAGGATCTTGGCCCTAATCTTTCTATGTATGATTTCGGCATTATGCTTACCAGTGACGAAGAGGTGGGTGGTGAAAACGGTGTAAAAGCTCTTTTAGGTAAGGGGTATAGAGCCAATGTTTGCATCTTGCCGGATGGCGGCGAAGATTGGCAGATAGAAGCAGGTGTTAGGGGCATATGGTTTGGTAAATTGATTGCTCATGGTAAGCCTGCTCACGGAGCTCATCCATGGGAGGGGGACAACGCAATTGTTAAATTAGTAGCAACCCTTAACGAAATAATTCCTAACTTTAAAAATCGTCCAGAGGATATGGGCACGCTCACACTAACTGGCTTGTCTGCTGGAATGGCCATCAATCAGGGTGCCGGTGAAGCCGAAGCCTCATTTGATATTAGAACTGTCGATAAAGGAACTTTGAGCAAAATGGAAAACATTGTCAATAAGGCTGCAGCCAAAAATGGAGTAGAGGTTGAAACGGTTATGCTAATTCAGCCTTTTCAAAATGATCTTAGTAATCCATATATATCTTCCTTCATGAAGATAGCAGCTGATGTAATTAAAAAACCAGTAGGCACTGTTTCCTCAAATGGGTCTAGTGATGCCCGGTTCTTCAACGATGTTGGAATACCCTGTGTATTAACTCGCCCTACGGGTGGGCTCTCACATTCTGACGACGAATGGTTGTCGCGTACCGACTTTAAAAGCTTTTATGCTGTTATAAAAAGGTATATAGAAGAAAACGCTCAGATAAAATCATCGGCAAACTAGTCTGGATGTCGGTTGATAATCCGATTTAATAGGCGTAGGCTTCTTATTGTAGTGTTACAAAAAGCAAAAAATCTAACCAATAAATTACCTCATTTGATGAGGCCGAATCACCTGAATTTGACAGCCCAGGAAGTGCAACCAGCCCGCGATTATATTGCTGCTTATTGGGATAAATTAACCCGATACAATCCAAAAGATAAAGACAGCCTAGTTGGATTGCCGCGGGCTTACTTAGTTCCATCGTTTGAAGCCGGGCACGAATTTGATTATGACGAGATGTATTACTGGGACAGTTATTTTATGTCTCAGTGCATGATGGATAAAACCCACAAAGATCTTGTTATAGGAATGATTGAAAATCTAATATTTATGTATAAAAAATTCGGGGTTATACCTAATGGCTCAAGAACATTTTATTTGGCCCATTCACACCCACCTTTTTTAAGCTCGCTGATAATGGAAGCTTACAGTGTTTTTAATCTTGATAAGAAATGGCTAGCCAGTTCGATTAAGGTGGCTGAAGATGAATACAATGATGTCTGGATGGGTGTTCGTAAACCCCATGCCCGCCAAGTGTACGAAGGTTTGAGTCGCTACTATGATTTTAACTATCTTCATGATCTGGCTGAGGCTGAAAGCGGCTGGGATATGACACCACGTTTTGGGCGCAAGGCTCTTAACTATCTACCAGTCGATCTCAACTCGTTACTTTATAAATACGAGAAAGACTTTGCGGCTGCAGCCAAGATTTTAGGCAACAAGCAACATGCAGATAACTGGGATCGTGCAGCACACCGCCGTTTAATGGCTATGAATAGTCTAATGTGGAGCGAACTCCGTGGTCTGTATTATGATTACAACTATGTAAAAAAGAGCAGAGGCAGTGTCGCTTCGTTAGCAGCTTATTATCCCATGTGGGCGGGACTGGCTAACAACCGTCAGGCTGCGCGACTTGTAAACAGTCTAAAAAAGTTTGAAAAAAAGGGAGGTCTTGCCACCACAGATGCTCCGCAGGTTAGCAGTTTGGTGCCTGGTGCACTGCCCACGCAGTGGGCGTATCCGAATGGTTGGGCGCCGCTACACTTTATAGTGGTAAAAGCTCTGCAAAAATATGGTTATCAAGACGAAGCTCGTCGGATAGCCTTAAAATGGCTTAGAACAAATCTGGTTTGGTTTAACAAACACGGCGTATTTTTAGAGAAGTATAATGTAGTTCAACCCAATAAGCCGCCAGCTAAAGGAGTTTATCCCTCGCAGACAGGTTTTGGGTGGACCAACGCAGTCTTTGAGCGCTTTTGCCAAGACTTTATAGATAAATCTTGAATCCCTATAATTTAGGGGATAGAGGGGGCAATTAGCTCAGCTGGCTAGAGCGCAGCATTCACATTGCTGAGGCCATAGGTTCAAGTCCTATATTGCCCACCAATTATATGAATTACACAATCTCGGAAGGTATAGAAGAAAAAGAGCTTAAACTTTGGCTTGAAAAAGCTTTAAAGAAGTATGGATTATATAAAGGCAAATATGTAAATTATACTAACGCTAAAATTGCTCCAATTGTTATGTGTACAGTAGTTTATGAAGGAAAAATACTACTAGTAAAACGAGGCTACGGTCTGGCAGACGCGGAAGGATATTGGTCGACAGTTAATGGCTTTATTGATGAGCCCAAACCGGTTAAAGAAATAGCCAAACAGGAGATTAAGGAAGAGTTGTCTGTGTCCGTTAAAGGTTTTCAGATTAAGATGGGAAATTCATATACTCTAAAAAATCCAAAAGAAAAAAGAAGCTATATAGTCTTTCCATGTTTAGTTTCGTTAAAAGAGAAGCCTGCTATAAGACTTAATGAAGAACATACAGAATTCATCTGGATTAAACGGAGCGAGCTTGCCTCGTATGAGAACTTAGATGATCTGGCTTATGCAATCGACTGTGCACTATCTTTGATGTAGAAATACTTAACGAGTTAAGTATTTGGATTTCTCAGGATGTTTATAGTTTAGCGTTTATTGTTTATTATGTAACAGATGGGAAAATTCTATGTTTGTACGGCTATTCCGTATGTAAATGATAAGCCTCATTTAGGCCACGCAATGTTGCATTTATATGCAGATGTTTTAGCACGCTATCATCGTGAACTTGGTGACCAAGTATTATTTAGCGCCGGCACAGATGAACATGGAGGCAAGATTGCTGAAAAAGCTGCCGAAGCCAAGATGGATCCTAAACAATTTGCTGACAGTCTCAGCCAATCTTTCCGTGATCTGCTAAAGGCCTTAAATATCAGCAATGATAGATTTATCCGGACATCAGATAAAGGCCACGAACAAAGAGCACAATTAATTTGGCAAAAGCTGTCCTCCTATATATATAAAGGGATATATGAAGGCTGGTACTGCACTGGCGATGAAGAATTTTTTAGCGAAAAAATTGTCAAGGCTAATAAAGGCGTTTGTCCGGATCACAACCGTAAGTATGAATGGGTTAAAGAAGAAAATTATATTTTTGCTCTGAGTAAATTTACCGCCAAAATCAAAACTGCGATTGAAAGTGATGCCTATAGAATTGTCCCAGATAGTCGAAAAAACGAGATATTATCGCTTCTAAATGGCGGCCTTGAAGATATTAGTATCAGCCGCCCAGTTAGCAAGATCAATTGGGGTATACCCGTACCCGGTGATCAAACTCAGGTTATGTACGTGTGGTTTGAGGCGCTCATGAATTATATAACTGTTTTGGGCTACCCCGAGCACTCAGACTTTAAGACTTATTGGCCAGCTGATGTACAAGTTATAGGTAAGAACATCCTACGCTTCCACGCAGCTATATGGCCGGGAATGCTGCTAGGGTTAGACGTGCCACTTCCTAAAGCGCTTTACGCCCATGGATTCATAGAAGTTGGCGGTAAAAAAATGAGCAAAAGTTTAGGCAATGTAGTTGATCCTCTGGATTTAATTAATAAGTATGGTGTTGATGCAGCACGTTATTTCTTGCTAAGACATGTTCCAAGTTACGGGGATGGTGATTTTACCTGGGAGTTAATGGAGGCAGCCTACAATGATGAGTTGGCGAACCAGCTCGGCAATGCAGTATCTCGTACAGCAGCCATGGTAACTAAATATCAGCAAGGAATAGTCGGCGATATTCCTGCGCCAGAACATGACATTGCGTCATATCAGACTGCGCTTAGTGATTGTCGTTTCGATAAGGCACTAGATGAGGTATGGGAACAGGTCCGGGGGTTGAATCAGTATATAGATGAGACAAAACCCTGGCAGGTAGCGAAGAATAAAGATGAGGTTCACTTGCGAGAGGTTTTGGCTTACATGGTAGCCTCACTCCTAGAAATCGCCGAACTATTACTACCGTTTATGCCTGATGCTGCAACTAAAATTCAAAATGTTTTTGGCAGCGGTGTAATTAAAGCTTTACCTGGGCCACTTTTTCCTAAATCCGAGAAAACAAATTTGAGCCAAGCAAAAGCTATATAGACACGTTATGGAGCTAGTTGATACGCACTGCCATCTCCAGTTTGAGAAGTATCGTGATAGAGAAAACGAAATCTTAGCAAGCGCTTCTAAAGCAGGAGTTAAAAAACTTATTTGTGTTGGAACAACTCTTGAGGACTCAAAAAATGCCGTTAGTTTAGCCAAACAAAAAAAGGTTATTTGGGCTTCTGTAGGCATTCATCCCCATGAAGCAGCGAGCTTTCTTGCTGACCGTAGCTCTTCCAAAAAACTCAAGCAAGCAGCTATGGAACCCAGGGTAGTTGCAATAGGTGAAACAGGCTTAGACTATTACCGACAAATCTCGAGCAGGGAAGATCAGATGTCCGCCTTACGAGCACACATAGAGCTAGGGATAGAGCTTAGCCTACCTGTTATTTTCCACGTTCGTGATGCATGGGATGATTTTTATCAAATCTTTGACTCCTATAAGGATGTTAGGGGAGTGATTCATAGTTTTAGCTCCGATATCAACAATCTTGAAAAGATCTTAGAACGAAAGCTGTATGTCGGTCTTAACGGTATTATGACTTTCACTAAAGATCAGACCCAGCTTGAGGCAGCCAAGGCCGTTCCCTTGGATAAGTTGTTGCTTGAAACTGATGCGCCATTTCTAACACCAGCACCTTTCAGAAGTACGCTTTGCGAACCAAAACATATTTTAACAACTGCCCAATTTCTAGCTAACCTAAGAAATGAAAGCTTAGAAGTACTGGCTTCAGCTACAACAGCTAACGCGAGCGAATTATTCAAACTAAGTACATAACCATGAAATCCATCTACCTTGATTATGCCGCAGCAACTCCAATGGACGCAGAAGTGTTCAATGTCATGAGGCCGTACTTTACACAGAAATTTTATAATCCGTCAGCTACGTATTTGAATGCAAAGCAAGTTCGGGCGGATTTAGAGCAGGCAAGGGCTGATGTTGCTGGACTTCTTGGGGTAAAGCCAGCTGAAGTGGTTTTTATGGCTGGTGCAACTGAGGCTAATAATTTGGCGATACAAGGCATAATGCGCCAATTTCCTGATGAACGACTACTGGTTAGTGCTATCGAGCATGACTCCGTATTAGAGCCAGCTGGGTTGTTTAATCACATCGAAGTGCCAGTTACGTCAAACGGCAGAATAAATCTAAACATACTCCAGCAAGGCTTACAAAAAGCTGTTCTTGTGAGTGTTGGATTAATCAATAATGAAATAGGCGTAATTCAGCCACTACGAGAAATTGCATCTTTAGTTGATGAGGAGCGGAGAAGGCGACGTAATAATGGCATTAAGAAGCCTTTATGGCTTCATACTGATGCGGCCCAAGCTCCCAACTATCTGGATATCCATGCTTCTAGGCTGGGTGTTGATTTAATGAGTATCAACGGTGGTAAGATATACGGTCCTAAACAAATCGGCGTACTTTATGTACGGGCTGGTGTGGATCCTCAGGCTCTAATATTAGGTGGCGGCCAAGAGTTTAATTTGCGCAGCGGAACAGAAAACGTTGCATATTGCGCAGGCTTAGCAAAGGCTCTGAATCTAGCTCAAGATCGTCGTGAGGCTGAAGCTAAGCATGTAAAGGGCATAAAGAAATTTTTTATCGATGAACTCCACAATCAAGCTAAAGATTTTTTTATTAATGGGTCTATAAAGTTTAGCTCCCCTCATATTTTATCTGTAACTTTTACTGGGCAGGATAACGAACGCTTAATGATACAGCTTGATGAAGCAGGTGTACAAGTCGCTACCGGAAGCGCATGCTCGGCAACTGATGATAATCCGTCACATGTTCTGAAGGCGATCGGGCTAACCGATCAGCAAGCACGCTCTACCCTACGCTTTAGTTTTGGTTACCAAACAACCATTACCGATATAAAAACGGTTGTTAGGCTTCTATCTAAAATGCTCACCTAGCTAAGCATTATGATCAATCACCATAGTCAGGCTGTAGCTTGTTTGGGAGAAGAAGCTGAGAACATATATACTTAAGAGTAATGAGATCGAAACTGTTCGGCGTAATTTTGACTTTTGTTTTTGTCGTTTTGTCGTTCGAGTTAGTGCACGCAGAAACAGTTGTCCGTGGTTTTAATACTAAATCCTACATACCGCCCGGGTGGGTTGTTGCCCTTAGCTCAGATAATAAGAATAGCGTTGTCTTAGCACCGGCAAAAGACCCGGCAAAGATGTATGGAGTCGTAATAGATCCAAACGACGCTCCGCTAGCCGTACAAAAACAGGATCAACAGGTATTTGTTGCCACGAATGGTATCTATCCGGTATTTGTTAGTACTCAAAATGGCACAATTAAAGCTGGTGATTACTTATCGATGAGCTCTGCCGATGGCGTTGCTGCAAAAGCTGATAGCCAACAACCTCTTGTCCTAGGTCGTGCTCAAGAAGCCTTTGATGGTAAAAGCGGTGCCATAGTTCATACATCAGAGGGCTCGGATGTAGGGCTAATAGCCGTCCAAATAGCACTGGCGAAAAACCCGCTTATCAAGGAAGCAGTACCCATACCTGAACCTTTGCGTCAGATTAGCCAGTCTGTTGCCGGGAAGTCAGTCTCAGGATTACGGATTTATGTTGCCCTAGGCATATTTATGATCTCTGGATTGATATCAATAATCCTCATGGCATCTGGTATAAGAAATGGAATGATTGCCATAGGTCGCAATCCACTGAGTCGTCACGGGATTATGAAAAGCTTGTTCGCAGTGATTGGAGCAGCCGCGATGGTTTTAATTATGGGGCTGCTTGGGGTATATTTGCTACTAAA
The DNA here is from genome assembly GCA_035650795.1 of Saccharimonadales bacterium (SeqCode). Lineage (GTDB taxonomy): Bacteria > Patescibacteriota > Saccharimonadia > Saccharimonadales > UBA10212 > 2-01-FULL-49-22. The sequence goes on along the minus strand of DASRGY010000070.1, from coordinate 6,897 downwards.
GATATAAGGATAAGCGCTAAAAATGAACACTGGTGGGCTAATACTGATTTTAGGTTCGATTCTTAGTGCTACTGCTGCTTTTATCTGGCTGGTCTGGCGCACGGGAAAAGCTCCGGAGGATCAAGCTCCAGGGGTTGCCCCAGACCAGATTATTGATACCGCTGCCAAGAAAGATGTTGAGCATATTTTTAATGATGAATTTCGTGAAGAACTCCGTAATCGTGGACGTCTGCACTTCGAAAAAATTATTGGTGAAAATGCTATGTTCCTACAGCAGGATCTACGCCAGACAACCACGCAACTTAATGATTACATGCGTTCGCAGTTAACACGGACGCTCCAGGATGAATTTAAGAAATATGAGCAGTCAATTACGGATGCTAAGCAAATCGCTCTTGATTCAATCGAAAAAACAATTACTACGATTGAACAGCAAAGGCAATTTTTGGAAGAACAAATGCAAACCCAAGCCCAGACACAGAAGACCCAGATTATTGCTAGTTTTGAGAAAGAAATGGCAGGCATAATTAACCACTATATTTTGCGGGCTATTGGAAACCAGATAGATCTGTCTGATCAACTAGACTACATATTGGCCGAGCTAGAAGCAAACAAAAATGCGATTGTCGAAGATATTAAGAGGGGCACATGAACGAAGATGTCTTTAAGCTGCCAACAAGTATAGTCGGTAAAAGCGACATTAACCGTATATTGCGTGAGCTCGACGGGCTAGATGATTTCTTTATGAGTGCTGCTGCGCGTAAGAGTGGTGAGTCAATTAAAGCACCTAGAACTACATATATGCTTGATCAGTTGGCGCGAGATAACGGCTACAATCTTATGCAGACTGACCAAAGGACGGCAATTAAAACAAAACTTATCGAAATTTCTAGAACAGCTCCAAGTCTTCACATTAGCTTTGCTGTTGAACCTACGCCCAGAATCATTGATGTCATCCTAAGCTGGATGCGCGGCAATATCCATCCCCAACTTATGCTGCAAATAGGCTTACAGCCCACTATTGCTGCCGGTTGTGTGTTAAGATCACCGAACAAGATTTTCGATCTTAGCTTACGCACCTATCTTGAAAATCAGGAAAACTATATGGTAGAGCTTATTCAAGGAGCAGTGGGTGGAAAGAGGTAGGAACCAACACTTTCAGAGGTTTGTTGATGCCGGCCACCCTGTTGGCGAGATTGTATCAGTTAATAAATTCTTAGTTACTGTACGGGGCATGCAACCAGTCAATGCTCACTCGTTAGTTATTTTTGAAAACGGTAGCAAAGGCTTTGTTCAATATATTCTAGAAGATGAGGTGCAGGTACTATATCTAGGCTCATCGAACCTTAAAACAGGGATGTTAGCCGTTGTTCAAACTGATAGGTTGAACACCAAGGTTGGCAAAGATTTTATCGGACGCGTTGTTTCTGTAGCTGGGGATCCGCTCGACGGTAAAGGACCAATCCCGGCTGATGCTGAGTGGCCAATCTTTAATGCCGCGCCACCAATTTATGAGCGCGAGATGCTCGATACCCAGCTAGAAACGGGTGTTATTTCCATAGATGCTTTGTTCCCGATTGTGCGCGGCCAGCGCTTAGCATTACTGGGGGACAGTAAATCCGGTAAATCTACTTTGGCAACTCAGATCGCCTTAAATCAGAAGAACACCGATCAGATTGTTGTATATGTACTAATTGCCAAGCGCGAAAGTGATGTTGATACGCTTCTTTCACATCTCAGCGAGAATGGCAGTATGCAGAAAACGATAGTAGTTGTGTCTACTATTTTTGAGTCGCTTGTAAGCAGCTATCTTGCACCATATGTTGGCTGTGCCTTGGCAGAATATTTATGGCAGGTTATCGGACAAGACGTCATTGTAATTTATGATGATCTCACAACCCATGCCCATGCAGCCCGAGAAATAGCCTTAATTTCTGGGGTTAGCCCTGGTCGTGACTCTTACCCCGGCGATATTTTTTATGCCCATTCATCATTACTTGAACGCGCGGGCAAATTAGGTAGAAACCATAAATGTATGACTGCGATCCCGCTAGTTCTAGCAGAAGGCGGTGACATTGCAGCTTTCTTACCGACCAATATTATGTCAATTACTGATGGCCAGTGGATATTGGACATGGATGTTTTCAGAGAAGGCCTAAGGCCGGCCGTTAATGTCGGTTTAAGTGTTACACGTGTTGGTGGCCGAGGCCATTCTAAACGACAAATAGATCAGATGGGCCGTGTGATGAAGACTCTTGCAGCCTTTAATCAAGCTAAACAGTTTGCTCAATTCGGCACGGAGCTAGCTCTGACCGCACAAAAGGATATGATCAGAGGTCGATACTTCTATGAGCTTATGACTCAACTGCCCGGCGAAGCATATACTTTATTAGCACAACAAATGATGCTTGATATCTTGTTAGATACTGATCCTTCGGCTGGCATTAACGTTACTGGTCTTAAAAAATTAGCGAACCAATCAGCTGCTCTTATTAAGTCTGACAATGATTACGCCAGCATCAGGGACAACTTAAAAGCTCAAGCCACTATTGCGCACGGAGGTAGCCATGAGACAGCTTAATGATATTTCTCAGGCTAGGGAGGCAGTAGCTACTATGGTTGACCTGACAAGCGCCTTCGAAGGCATAGCCAGTACACGTATAGCCCAAATAAAAGATCAGGTTTTGCAGTCTCAGCAATTTTTTGGTGAGCTCTGGAGGATTTACAGCCAGATCCGAGTTGATGAGCTATTCCACTTTGGGCGCCGGCAGGCAGGGGCTCAGGTTATTAATAAAGAACTGATGATTTTGATAACTGGCCAAGGCGGTTTTAGCGGTGATATTGATGAGCGATTAGTTAAGGAAGCCTTGACTAACTACAAAGCTGAACAGAACGACATTATAGTAATTGGCCACCATGGCTACATTCTCTTGCAGCAACGTGGTACGACACCTAAGCGCAGCTTCGAATTACCTAAACAGGATCGCAACATTACAGCTGCCCCTCTAATAAGGGAGGTTCAGCATTATGAATCAACAACTGTTTATTATCAAAGCTACGTTTCGCTCATGACCCAGGACGTTAAGACTATCAAATTAGCTAAAGCTGTATCTGAACGAGGAAAAAGCGTAAAGCCCGGCGAAGAAATAATCAGTGAGACAAACTATATTTTTGAACCAAGCACATTCGCCGTTGTTGATCATCTAGAGCGCTCAATGATGCAGATCATGCTCTCTGAGGTTATATTAGAGTCAAAGTTGGCACAGTATGCTAGTCGATACCGTGCAATGACTGTTGCTAAAGACAGAGCTGACGAATCACTAAATGATTTAACCTGGCAATATAACCGTGCAAAACTGCACATGAAAGATGAGCGATTAAAAGAAATTCTTAATGGTTTGCGGAGGGCTAAATTATGAGCGCGGGAATGGTTACAACTGTCCGTGACCTCATAGTTCAGGTTCAAGTAGATGAGGACGCACCAGATGTAGGTGAACTACTTATGGTCCAAAACCAAAACCGGACAATTCTAATGGTTGATCATTTAGCTAAAAATAGTACGGCAGTTTGTTTAAACCTATTTGCCGATAGAACTATTCAGAAAAGAATGCCTGTTGAAAGAACAGGCCGTGGAATTGAAGTGCCTGTTGGTCCGGCGACAGTTGGTCGGATAATGGATGCTCTCGGTAGACCGCTTGACGGCCAGCCTTTAGTAAAAAGTGATCAGCTGGCATTTAAGAATATTTGGCAGTTGCCACCTCGGCGGATGGCGTTTGAGGCCGCCAAACCCCAAATACTGGAAACTGGCATTAGAGTAATTGACTTCTTTACGCCCTTTGTCAAAGGTCGCAAGGTAGGTATCATCGGCGGTGCTGGAGTTGGTAAAACCGTGTTAACAATGGAGCTTATAAATAATGTAGCCAAAAGTGGCTCTGGTTTAAGTTTTTTTGCCGGGATTGGGGAACGCATACGAGAAGGTCATGAGCTGTATCAGACGCTTCGGGAGCATGACCTTCTAAAGTCTACAGTTATGTTTTTTGGCCAAATGGACCAAAACCCGGTACAGCGCGTGCTGGTAGCTTTAAGTGCTGTAGCAGCTGCCGAGTATATGAGAGATCAGGCTAAAAAAGACATTTTATTCTTTGCTGACAACATGTACCGCTATGTACAGGCTCGTAACGAACTTTCCACAATTCTGGAACAAATACCCTCCGAAGGAGGCTATGAGCCGACAATATTTAGTGATGTTAAAACTTTGCAGGATAGGCTGAACTCTAATGAAAATGGTTCAATCACTGCAGTGCAGACGATTTATGTACCAGCAGACGATCTGTCCGACCCAGCAGTACAGATGATCCAACATGAACTTGATGGCGTTATTGTGCTTTCGCGTAAGGTAGCTGAACAGGGGATTAGGCCGGCTGTTGATCTTATTCGTACTACTTCTAGCTTACTTAGCGTGGACGTAGTAGGAGAAAAGCATTATAAACTCAGCGTCCAAGTTCAAGCTCTATTACAAAAGTATGAGTCACTCAAAAATATCATTGCTATTATTGGTGAAAATGAACTATCCCCAACAGATAGGGCCGACTTTGCCAGAGCCAGAAAACTTATCGAGTTCTTTTCTCAGGATATGGTTGTTACAGAATCTTTTACTGGCAAGAAGGGCGTCTTCTCTACCCGCGACCAAACTCTAAAAGGTATTGAGGAAATTCTAACCACCTGACAATGAGTGAAGCCATGGAGGTTAAAGTAGCAGCCCCGTTCAAAGTCTATTTCAGCGGCTCTGCTAACAGTTTATCTGCTGAAAATGAAACAGGCCCTTTTGATATTTTGCCACATCACAAAAACTTTATGACGCTTCTTAAACCATGCTCAATTAAAGTTAGGCGAGACGGTAAACCTGACTTCATCCTTGAAATAACAAGAGGGCTGATACATGTCCGCAATAATAAAGTTACAGTATTTTTGGATGTTTAGGCTGGCTCTTACTGGATAACTATATAGTCGAATACAAAGGTCGAAGAAGCTGTTGGTGTGCTTGTCGTGCAAATGCTGAAGCTATTTGCCGAACGGTTTGTATAGTAATCTAGACCGGCGGCCGAACTATTTGCCGGACTAATAATGACCCTAGGGGTTGTGCTAAAACTGTGACCGAAATTTACCGATACAAAGCAGCCCGATGACGGCCCGCCACCAGTATTAATTGTTACTGTTCCAGCTGTGTCTGTGCCACTCATAGAAACCGTGCCACCACTACCTAGGTTTGACCCGTCTGATTTTGAAGGCGCATTTCCGCTCGTAACGATATGATGCGATACGGCCAAGTCACTATTAAGCTGCAGACTGCTTATCGTCAGCTGATTGGCCGATAAATTACCACTAAAAGAGCCGTTGCCAGCTACGGTTAGGCCTTTTTGGATAGATGCCTGCCCGCCAGTAGTTAGATTTCCTGAAACAGAAAGAGTGTTATTAACCTGTAATTGACCAAAGCTCCCTGTATTACCAACCGTAAGTGTTGGAAGAGTTAAATTGCCTCCCACCTTTATATTCCCGGCAACGTTTAAGTCGTCTTTAAGCAGAACTTGGCCCTCAAAAAGCGTATTGCTTTGTACATCAAGGTTCTGTTTGGCGTCTCCAACTATGGTGGTACTACCTTGTAGCTGAGAAATTTCTTTGGTTGTTAAAGAAGTTGTTTTCGTATTACTTGACGATTTCTTACCACCGTGCAAAACGAAAAAGAGGCCAACTACAGCCGCAATAAAAACAGCGATAAATATCAAAAAATAAATATTTAAGAACCCTCTTAGGCGAGTTACTATTGAGGGCTTAACTAGTTCTTCAGCAGATGAGTTTCTAGCCGGAGGGCTACTAGGACTGGTTGATCCGGTAGAGCCTAAAGCTGGTCCAGATGTAACAGGTGGTTGTGTTTCCTGATTCTCTAAACTCTCAGTAGGCACAGGTTGGGGTGTTTGATTCTGATTTTCCATAAAACAAGCTTATGCTAATTATATCCTTTATTGTCTTTTTGAGTCATGATTGCCACAATAGCTTTAGTGCTAGCTAAACAAAAATGACTAAAAATTTTTATATTCATGGCAGGCCATTCTATGCTAACAGGCAGAAGAAAGTTAGGTGGCGACGTAGACTAGTAGGAATGGTCGCGTTCTTAGCATTAGCAGTAATTGGTCTAATAATTTATGATATTTTAAAAAACAGAAACTTTGCCACGCCTCCAGTCTCAAGAGAGGTCCATAAGCAGATTGGCAGTGAGCAAACTTACGGCACAGATTATTTCCAGTTTACAGACAATACGGACGTATGGAAGCTGGGCAAAAATACCAAACCTGGCTCTATATATTACTTCCTTAGATATCACCAAGATACATTAGAGCATTCGCTGACTGTATATATAAACCAGACTCCTATACCCCTTTATCTGGCTGTCCCCCGAGTGCTACCACTGACTATTGTAAGTGGAAACGAGTTTAATATTAGCCATGTGTCAGATCCGTGCGGTACTACTTATAAGCAAGGCAAACTTCATCGAGTCCAAGAGGTTTCCTTGGGCGGAACCTCTATGCTATGTGATCCTGATGCCAGCCAGTACGATGTTGTTTTTGGACAAATCGGCGGAAATTATAATTTGGACTTGACCAGAAAAGATGGCTCTAAAAACCGGTACGTAATTATTTATAAAAATTTAAAAGCTGATCCTAATTCAAATGTTGTTGAGCATATTGCTAAAACATTTAAGGCATTATAAGAAGTTTGAAAGATGTTGTGGTATATTTTTAAGACAATGAAGCGCTTACGGTTTATTTTAATCACCCTAGTCCTAGTCACGACAGTCTTAGGTGGTTCGAAAGTGAGTGCCGATTATTCTTCTTCTAATTA
>DASRGY010000069.1:0-4549 GCA_035650795.1 Saccharimonadales bacterium (SeqCode) | reverse complement strand
ACGGGTTAAATCGATGCGGATTCAAAATCCTATAAGCCCAGCGGGGCACATTCAAGATAACCGTATCTAGCATATGGTCCCTTTCTCTTTGCGACAGTCTTTTTTGTACAGCTGCGGGTTATGCCGCATATCTACCTTGAGCAGTAAAGAAAAGAAGCCCAACAGGTTCTCTCTCGCGTCAAAGCTAAGGGTATCGAATGTCCAATCAAGGTTTTCTGTATCTGTATCAAACATAAAACAACCCTGCCTGTTGGGTTGTCTTCTGTCGCTGTAGTGCGGCTATTTCTAGCTAAGTCTCTTTATACCTCTTCAAACCTCTTTATTTCTCTTTAGCTCGTTAAAGTTGATTGTCGGCAAGTCGTGCTTAATGGCGTACTCCTTAGTTATAGGGTTATTAAAGAGAACTTTTGATTTAGTGGCTCCTGGGAAGAATAGTTGCCTTAAAGTGCCTTTAAAGCCCAAATCTCGTAAAATGTCCGAATTAGTTTTTTTAAGATCAATCTTGAGTGATTTTTCTATTTCCTTCCGGCTAACTGGGCGATTGGGATTGATGTATATGTAAGAAAAGAATTGATGATTTTCCGACTCAAAGTCAGGTTTGGTTATGAGAAGCCCGTTTAATTTAATCTCCCGCAAGTGGTCGCTATACGTAATCTGGTAAAGAAGATCTCCTTGGTGTTCTTTTTCGGCTATCTCTCGTCGAATAGAAAGGCTTAGTTTTTCCTCTAGGCGTAAGATAACTTCTTCTAAGGCATTCATTCGGCTTTCCATGCCTTGTAACAAGCCAGATATTTTTCGAGATACACCTGAATATGAAGAGCTAAAAACAGGCTTTGCACTGAGAAAGTGGTAGAGATGGTAGTTATATTTAAGATCACGCTGTAATATATTTGCCACATCTTGAGACCATTTTGAAGTGATCTCATTTAAATAATTTTCCCATGCCGTGCGAGTCTCGGGGTCGTCAAAGCGGCTAACATTACCAAAGGTCTCTTGGGTTAATTGCTGGTATTGTGAGTAAGCTGCAATAAGCTGGTCATCAAGAGCTGCTATAACCTTTTCCAACCGTTCCGCATCTTCAGATTTACTTTGAACGGGTACCTCGTCAGGGGGTGCATTTTCTGTTGGAGTATTTTTGTCAGCCATTTCACCGCACTATAAGGCGATAAAAACAAAAAATCTAGCCTAACTTGATTTTCGTTGACTATAGATAAGTTTGGCTTGATGATTGGATTATTAGTATGTCTACCCGCACAAAGGGTGCTTCGCAACAGCAACTAGATGAAAATACCTTGAGGGTAGTTTTCTACTTTGTCGAAAGACTAAATGGGGTATTAGGGAAGACTCATTTACAAAAACTGCTTTTTTTGACCGATCTTTTAGCGGCAAAAAAATTGAAAACAAAAGTCAGCGCCCTCAACTACAAGAGGTATAAACATGGACCGTTTTCAGATGAAGTTGACCTTTATACTGCACATTTAGCTAAGGGCGGAAACATAGACATCAGGGAATTTCCCTTTAATTCTGACCCTAAAAAGAAATATGTAAGATACTTCGTTAAGTCGGCTGGTTCAGTAAGGGAAAAACTTCTATCTGAGCTGGGCACTGAAAAAGTAATGTTACTTGATGAGATTGTTAGCTCCTACGGAAACCTAAGCCTAAATAGCCTATTAGATATTGTTTATAAACTGCCAGAGGTTAAAGACAAGGAAATGAACGACATTCTCGACGTTGCAAAAACTATAGACTCGGAAGAGGAGGAAACCGAAGAGGCACACTTTGACGTACTCTAACTATGAAGTTGGCGGAAACGCTGAAAAAATGGCAGATTATTTATGCGAAACGTTTTCCTGAGTGCGTTAAGTGCTCCTACTGTAGCCATGAATTTTTGTTATCAGTGCACGCCTGCCCTCAATGTACTCAGCCTGTTCAAATATCGAATATAATCGCAAAAACAAGGCCAATTCTCCTTTGGACTGATCAAAAAAGCTGGAGTAATAGCATGGCATTTAGTATCCCATTATCTGCTAGTAATCCATTACATACTGACGATTTAAATCAGAGCGTCCAGATTTCTGATTGTGCTTTCTACACTACGGATACGCAATATCATCTACCAAGACGAGCGATCATTTCGCAAGCTACCAGGATAGATGGGGGCGCATTACTATCTAGCACTCTGATTGGCGAAATTACGAATGAAGCAATAAAGGGCACTATTGAAAGTAAACTATTTAATTGGATATTTCCTTAAGTATCGATAATGTTCTTTAGCTAGGCATTCTGTAGATTCAGCGAAAAGAGCTCATGGAGTCCAGCTATCTCGAGTTCTTGCTTAATCCTCTTCCAGTTCAGAGTTCTAAACACGTTCACTACGGGGAACACTAGTTTAGATTCCGTACTAGTTGAAATATGCCAATAGAAACGCTAGTTGAAGAAATCAAACAACTTATAAGTATTTCTGGTTTTTTCCAAGCTAACTTTTGGGGTATCCTGGGCTCTGTTGCCGGTCTTGCCGGCTTATTTATTAGCTGGCTTAGTTTTAGGTATAACATCCCAAAGGTTCAAGTCGAGTCAACCCTATTAGTTACCCCACCTCCTGAAATAGTAACTCGTTCTCAAGGTAAATCTTTAGCTGAACTAGAAAACCAACTCATTCCATATGAGTTGGAGATATCAGTACGCAATAAGAGAGGTGGTTCTGGCTCAATAGATAAACCGATGCTTGTAATCAAAACCCCGGTTAAAAAACATTGGTGGAACCCATCTAAGAAAATAGAGGTACCTCCCATTACGGAGCGACCTGAAATGGAACGGGTAAGTGAAACGCGTTGGAATACTTGGATTGAACGACATGGCCGATCATTTAATCTGGGCGGAGGAGAGAAAATAGACGATAGGCTAGAATACTTGATTCGCAGACCGGAAAATGTCCATCTTATTGTTAATAATTATGAAAGACTGAGATATTTTATCCAATATCGTGATAATCGCGGAAAGCTCCACCACGACAGAATCAAAAAGAATTTCCCTAAGGAGTAACAATTATCACGCATCATTGCGGTTTTTTGGGCAAAAAAGAAGCCCACGCGCAGATGATTAGTCTTTGCGTGGGCGATAGTTCTACCTCCTTTCAGAGTTTATCGGTAAAGGTAAAAACAGCAGTTCAGGGTCAGGTGGCTAGCCTTGGATCAGGCGTCCATCCGCCAGCAACGGAACGTTGTTGAGCCAGACGTTGCCATGGCCATCTATGCTTGCACTCGATCCTCGGTAACCAGTCTTGAGGTACTCCTGCAGGTGCGGAGCGTCCCCATTGACGAACAGCTTGCCGCTGAAGAACCCTGGCAGAATACTCGTTTTGGTTTCCAGCCGACCGTAGATGGTCATGCTCTTGAAGACACAGCCACGGTACAGGAAAGCGTGAGGGTTGGTGACACGGCCGTAGATATTGATGGTCAGTAACGGGTTATTGATACCCGTTTTGTAACCGTCCACATCGCCGTAGATCGTCAGCTTACACTCATTCTGCCCCTCGACTGGACTCTGTGCCCAGAACGGGCCGACTCCCAAACTCACCACGTTGCCATGGATAGTCAGGAAGTTGCTAATCCGTCCCTCGATCACCTCTACGTTGCCGCGGACAATGACGTTGCCTTCCAAGTAGCCGATCCGAGCGAAGTTACCGTGCAGAACCAACGGCTGCTGACTGTTGGTCATGGTGCTTGCGTGCGCGATGGCGAGCTGGATGATGGCCGCGTGCAGATCGAGCCACTCGGTCGTGTGGTGAGCCTGTTCTTCCACGAAGCCCACTACATCTTGCAGTGTAGCTTTCGTTGACTGGAACACCGCACTGATTGCTGCTCGCATCCGATTGAAGTCGGAGCAATTCAGCACGTCCACGGTGTCGTCACGGGAGTGAACGTGAGTCATTACGTTGTCGCGAAGGTGAAGAAACTGGTACAGTCCACTGTCCCGCGGATCCCCGTTGGTCAGGGTTGTAACCAACCCATGAGCCTTCAGGTAAGCGATCACGCTCTGCATCTTCTGGCTGGCGTAATAGAACGACCGCATTGCCGTACTCCTTGAAACGAACGTCTGCGACTCTCAATTGGCCGCATTTTTGAAGGTTTTCCCTCAAAGCTGCGGCCAAGGATTAATTAGGAAACAACAGGTAAATTACTAAACCCAGTTCAACCTTAGGAAATTAGCATATTAATCATATTCTGTCAAGATTGTTTTTATGTAGCAAAACTGAACCCAAAAGCCCGCTCCATCAGCTCTATCTGTCGTCCCGCCTCCATGATAACCTCAAAATACTTAGTTCGTAATGTTTCGCATAACGGGAACCACGCTGTAAATAACGAAAAAGCCGCCCGGAGTTCAGGGCGGCTTTTTGCATACCTACCTGTCAATGTGTGGTTGCCGGGGCTTTGACCGCCGTCAGGGAGAAGTTCGTGCTGGTTTCTTCCATGTCTTTACCAGTCACCTGTACCAAGATTTTGAGTTTGGTTTTAACCGGCGTGCCTTTGGGAATGCGCACAGTAAACGT
>DASRGY010000068.1:0-4612 GCA_035650795.1 Saccharimonadales bacterium (SeqCode) | reverse complement strand
CATCCGATCGGCCGTAAAGAACTGTTGCATGTCCAGGCGACACTGATTCTTGCTATTATCCTACAGCTTAGCATCACTCCAGAGCTCAGAGTTGGTCCACGTTTTTTAATTGCCGGCTTAGAGGCAATTTTAGTTATTGGCATTACTTTTACTGCGCCAAGACGGCACAGCACGGCTGAAAAAACTCATGTAACTTTTGCGACTTTAATGATAGCCATTGTATCGCTTGCCAATGCTGGACAGTTAGGATTGCTGATAGGAGCTTTATTAAACGGCTCTGACCTCCCTGGTAGAACTTTATTAACTGGAGCTATGGCAATTTTTCTTACTAATATAATCATGTTTGCAATTTGGTACTGGGAACTTGATAGTCCTGGCCTTAGTGGTCGCCATAAAGAAGGTAAACACTTTCAGTTTCCGCAGAAAGAATCTATGCACGAAGATGTAAGGCGATGGGAGCCCACATTTTTTGACTACCTTTATATCTCCCTGACAAATAGTACCGCTTTTAGCCCAACTGACACTATGCCTCTGTCTCATACAGCAAAGTCGTTAATGAGTGTACAGGCATTAATATCTCTTTTGACAGTGGTGCTTGTGACTGCCCGGGCAGTCAATATCTTAGGCTAGCGTGGACTAAACCTGCGCCAGGCCATAATCCCTTCAAGCAAAGCAAGCATAGCTAGGCTAGGCTCCTCATGAATACGATTTCCATGGTCGTCGAAAAACAGCGATCTCCATTCCATGTGTCTTTCGCGAACCAGTTCTACTGCTTCATCTAGTCCGAGCGCTTTTAAACCTACAATTTGGCGCGCCATATTTCTATCTAAATACTCCACAGCTCCGATTTCCTGTCCGTAGCCCTCTCTTAAAAATTTTTCTGCTATACCTAGTCTTGCTCGTACACTTTTAACTACGACATCTATTGTCGATAAAAAGTAATCCATAGCCTGTTTTATCCTCTCGGGCGCTGAATCTGGAAACTCTTCAAGATATCTCTGAGTCGAAAGCAAACCAATTTGAGTATGTCGGCCTTCGTCCTTACGCACAATTTTTTGGCCTTGGTTGATACCTCGCAGCTCTATAGTCTTATCTTCTTTAGGCGGAAGCCTTTCGCCTAGTCTAGTAAACTTGTTTCCCAATCGTTCTAGGGCTATACGTCCAAGACTTGGCCTAGACACTACCATCTTCTCGTACCGGTTGCTTTGACGCATCAGGTCTACGTCAGCTTGAGCCACACCATACTCACAAACCCTGCAGTAAACAAACAAAGCCAAATAAATATCCTCCTTCGTACCACTTTCTAGCAAGCCGTTGATATATTCTTCGAATTGCTCAAAGGCCCTCTTGGTAATAGGGTCATGGTACTTTCTCACAAACTGAGGAATATTCTCCGGCTTTACACCAACAACCTTTGTTAAAACTTCGCGGCTTTTTGCGGCGTGAATCGCTTCTTCAACCGCCTGTGTTCTGATAGCATCTAGTAAATCAGGAGCCATACCGGCATTCGCCGCGGCAGGTAATATGCCTAGCATTAGGTGATCTACCGCCGATTCTGATGCCACTATCATTGCCAGTCGCGGATATACAGCTCTACGTTCACGCCGGCTGAGCATTCTAAGTTGCTCAGCATCAGCAAAATAATCAGGCCGATTAGTTGGAGCCCACTCTCCATTTGTTTCATTCGCCCGTGCAACTATACGGTCAAATGATTTCAAACCCCGTGCCGTAACCTCTTCGGCCGATTCTTTAAAGCCACCACCGTCACCGATTACCCCGTCCCCCGGCATGAACACTGGCCCCAGCTGCTCAAAACTCATTATGATATTATGATGAAATTTTCGAAGTTTAACAACGAACCTAACGAGCTTTTCTACTTGATCTTTTCGAAATATTCTTCAACTTTTGTCCAATTGACAACATTCCACCACGCATCCACATAATCCGGCCGACGATTTTGATATTTTAGATAATAGGCATGTTCCCAAACATCTAAACCTAGGATTGGGCTGTGGGATCTATTTTCCATAACTGTGCTGTCCTGGTTTGGCGTAGAGCAAATATGCAATTCGCCATCATGAAAGCAAAGCCACGCCCATCCACTGCCAAAACGACTAAGAGCTGCATCCTTGAACTTAGCCTTAAAATCGTCAAAGCTGCTAAAAGTTTGATTGATTACTCCGAGTAAATCCCCTTCTGGTTGGCCTCCACCTTTAGGTGACAAAATTGTCCAGAAGAAACTATGGTTTGCATGGCCGCCGCCGTTATTTCGCACCACAGTACGAATTTCTTCCGGCACTTTATCAAGATTACTAATAAGCTCAACGACATCAAGTTTTAATAAATCATCGTGCCCTTTTAAAGCATCGTTCAATTTATCGACGTACGTAGCATGATGTTTATCATGATGAATCTCCATTGTTTTAGCATCTATATGTGGCTCTAGCGCATCAAAACTAAAGCCTAAATTAGGCAACTTAAACATGAGGCCCCCTTCCTATATTTCGCAGCTTAAAAACCTTAGCGTTTATTAGTCCAGCTGGTCAATCTCACGCTATGGACAGTCCACAAAAGGAAAACCGTAGCAATTAATACGGTCCACCAGCCTGGGCTCATGTGCAAGTATTTACCAAAGAAGCCACTATTCTGCAAAACTCCAGATTTTGCATCCGATACTAGCCGAAGATTCTGAATAAACCAAAACCCGGCGGCCAAAACAGCAAGCCAGCCGCTCACCATTCTAAACCCAACACTTAGGCGCAGTTTAAACAAACCGGCTGCTGCCCACAGCTCAGCAAGTATCAGAACAACCGCCCATGTAACCGGACCGCCAAAGCCAACACTGCTAAACCAGTCCTTAAAGTCACTAAAACTAATTATTTGCAAGATAGCCATAACTATAAAAATGACACCTAGTAGACCGGTCATATTCCATTGCTGATCCGTTAATTTAGGTGGGTTTTCTGCCTGAGCCCACCCTTTTAATTCAAATTGAGTAGCCATTTTGGTCCCCTTGTTTAATAAACTAATAATAGCATTAAAATCATGGCACAAAACAAACAAATACATAAATGAGCTGATCAGTCCATTTCTGAAGTGGGGAGAAAAGTAAGATCTATATTATCTATAGGTCTATTGAGTTTTTATTATGACGCCATTTTTTAATCTCTGAATGATTGCCGCTCAACAAAACATCCGGTACCTTCATGCCGCGGAATTCTTCTGGCCGAGTATAGTGAGGCGATTCCACTTCACCGGGATGACTAAAACTTTCATTAGCAGCGCTTGTTTCACCACCTAAGACTCCGGGTATTAACCTTGTTATAGAGTCAACCAGCACCATTGCAGGCAATTCTCCGCCAGTTAAAATGTAGTCACCTATAGATATCTGCCTATCAACGATTGACGTGATCCGCTCGTCGTATCCCTCATACCGACCGCAAATAATAATTAATCCAGATTCTGTAGCGGCAAATTCCCTGGCTAGTTCTTGGGTAAATAGATTACCCCGTGGTGTCATGAGTACCACTCGTGCCTCAGGATCATGGTTTTTGGCATGTTCAGTAGCTGCAAATAATGGCTCCGGTTTTAATATCATTCCATCACCACCACCGTAAGGAGTATCATCTACCTGTTTCCTTGGGCCGATGCCAAAGTCTCGAAGATTAATTGATCCATACTCCACGAGTTTTTTTTCCTGAGCTTTCCAAAGCATGCTCGTATTAAGTACCCCTTCAAACATTTCGGGGAATAGAGATATTATTTGAATTTTCATTTACTTTCCTCAATGACGTACTCAAATTTTTTTACAGGAACATTTCGCTCCAATGCTTTATTTACCGTGTCTTGCACGCCCCTGCTCTTATTAACTTGAAATGCCAGCAGCTCGTCGCTAGTTTCGACTACTTTTGTATTTCGATAGAAATACGTTCTTAAATCTACAGTTTTATAGTTCATAACATCAAGACGTCCGAGCTTTTTCACTAGCTCCAACTGGGATATAAGATCCTCAGCTTGTTTTCGCGTGATTATACCTTCCTTCGCCCTTTTACGGTAGTGATTAGCATATATCTCTAAAGTGGTTGGCAATATTACTCTTATATGACTGCCACTAGGAAAATATTTTAACGATAAGGCGGTAGCTTCGTAATCAACGTTTAACGCACCACCCGTGACTATACCATTTCCTTCCTTCAGGACATTGGTAACTTCGATACGTATATCTTCTTTAACTTGAGGGTTTATAGCTCTCCAAGATCCTGTAACACCTATCCACTTCATAGCCAAATCATAACAGTTTAGAGTAAAAAGGGTAGAACAGATCTAATTAGACGTCGAGGTCATCTAGATCCTCGAGTTCTTTGCGAGTACGGCTAATAACATCGTCATGGTTTTCTTTCTCTGGCTCTTCTGGCATTCGCTCTTCAGCATCCTCGTTTTCCGAAGCTGTACGTTCATCTTCTCTTTGTTCTCCAATTTCATCTGTAACTGTTTGGTCCTGAGCAGCAGTAGATTCATCATCTGATGGTATATCATCACTGCTGTCCGCTTGGTCCGAATCATCTGAAGCTGAACTTCGAGACGGCGGAGGACCTGTATCAACAATTTTTAA
>DASRGY010000067.1:0-3835 GCA_035650795.1 Saccharimonadales bacterium (SeqCode) | reverse complement strand
GTTCCACCGCTTAAATCCCCCTCAATAATATGCCCATTTCCGCTAGGAATCGATGCTTCAGGACTACTATCAGACATACTAGATGTTAAGCGGCTTTCTGGACCGTGTCAGCTAGTTTACGACTATCAATAACTTTATCAGCTAAACCGTACTTTTTGGCTTCATCGGCGCTCATCCAAAAATCACGCTCAACGTCTTGTTCAATTTTCTTTAATGGCTGGCCGGTATTTTTAGACATAATTTCGTTCATCAGCTTTTTCATTCGCAAGCCTTCGCGCAGGTCTATTTCCATATCAGTCACCTTACCGCGAGTGGCAGCAGCTGGCTGGTGGATCATAACTGTCGCATGCGGCAAAAGTAGTCGTTTACCTTTAGTACCGGAGCTCAAAAGAAAAGCGGCAGCACTAGCCTGGATGCCCACACCAACCGTCTGGATATCACATTTTACATACTGCATTGTGTCGTATATAGCAAAAGCATCATAAACACTTCCGCCGGGACCATTGATATAAAAGATAATGTCCTTATCAGGACTTTCGTTTTCTAAAAAGAGCATTTGAGCAACGACTAAATTAGCGGTGTGCTCATTAATTTCGCCGCCTAAAAATATAACGCGGTCGCGGAGCAGCCGGCTATAAATGTCATAAGCTCTCTCAAAACGCCCCTCTTGCTCAATAACCGTAGGAATAAGAATTTGATTAGATGGTTTATTATTCATTTTGCCTCTTTTCTAACTATGTAACCCAAATAACATTGCTAAAAATTCGCCTATATCTTTAGCTCTTATACTAAGCCAGCTCATATAACAATGAATTATATGCAAACAATTAGCACTCGTCAAGTGAGAGTGCTAATTTGAACTATAGCCCAGAAGTTTTGATATCGTTTTTTCCGTTATTAGTCGAGCTTCTATGTCTCGCCCTACTTCTGGCCTGTCTAACTCCGCCCGCATAGTTTGATCCTGATATTGTCCTTTCAATATTTCGATCCTACCCTCTACTTCAGAGCGCTCTACGGTAATATTTTCTAAATCAGCAATTTCACTAAGCACCAAACCGCCCTTAATACGCTCTTCAGCTTGTGGGCGCTGTCTATCTTTATGCTGCTGTTCAGTTATTCCTTCTTCTTTAAGATGCTCTTGCCAGGTTTTTCCCTGATAAACTAGGTTCCTTTTTTCCTCCTCTTCTAATCGCTCAATTTCTGCCACAATTAAGCTTTCTGGGATTTTAATAGACGATTTAGTAACTATTTCCTGCAAAAGTTTGTTTTCATAATCTCGGTCAGCTTGCTGCTGTTTCTGTCTAGCTAATTCTTTTTTAATATCCGCCTTCAGCTCAGCTAAAGTCTTAAATGGACCGGCTTTAGCAGCAAATTTATCGTCAATCTCGGGCAACTTAAGTTCATTAACTTTCTTTAATGTAACCTCAAATTCTACGTCCTTACCCTGAAAAGCCGCTACGCCGTAGTCTTCTGGAAACTTAACATTGAACTTTTTCTTAGCCCCTGTCTTAAGCCCAACAAGGTTATCTTCAAAGCCAGGTATAAAGCTACTGCTACCAATAATTAGTGGATAGTCTTCAGCGTCAGTTCCGTTGAGCGGTTTGCCTGCTTTGTCTTTGCCGCTAAAATCGATAATAGTCTCATCGCCCTTCTTAGCTGCTGAATTAACTTCTACCCGTTCAGCAGCTTGGATTTGCAACGATTTAATAATTTCATCTACTTCTTTTGCAGTCACCTTAACAGGTGTTTTAGGAAGCTTAATTTTCTTATATTCAGGCAGCGCTACTTTGCCCAGCACGTCAACTTCAACCTCCATCTCTAAATCGGTAAAAGGGACAAACTTTTTAAGCTGGACATTTGGCTGACTAACGGGTTTAAGCCCTTCTTGCTTAGTGCTTGTCGAATATAGTTGGTTAAGGGCGTGGTCCAGAAATTCATCTATCAGTTGTTTCTGGTCAATATGTTTTTCAATTAAAGCAACCGGCGCAGTACCAGCCCTAAATCCTGGGATCTTAACATTATGCCTAAAGTGTGCCAGGACATGGTTTTTAATAGGCGCTAGATCGTTAGCATCACCCGAAACAACTAACTTGACTTTGGTGGGATTTAAATCACTTCTCTCGACTTTCATTCAAAAGAGATTATACACCTACACTAGGTCGTTATGAGGTTTATGCCGGGCGGCTAGCATGCTAACTACACGCTCGAGCGCCATTTCTTTTTCCTCACCTGTCTTAAGGTTTTTAAGATTAAACCTTTGTACTGACAGCTCATGTTCGCCTATGAAAATCGCATAAGGAATACCAGCTTTAACCGCACTTTTTATTTGGGCATCTACCTTTCTGTTTGTGCTATCTACAGCCAGCCTCAGTCCTTCTTTACGTAATGTTTTAAGAGTTTGCTGGGCTGATTCATAAACATTCCCGATCAAAATGACCGCGGCATCTGTTTCAGGTTCAAATACCGGCATCAGCTTATGCCCTTCTAGGAAGTTTTGCAGTGTAACGTCTCCCATACCAAACCCAACAGTTGGCACTGGTTCTACACCAAATGCGCCTACTAATCCGTCGTAGCGTCCACCCCCAAACATAGAACGGTTATTTTCAGGATTGTTATCAAATACTTCAAAAACAATATCAGTGTAGTAATCAAAACCGCGCATAAGGGATGGGTCAAAAGCAGCGCTATGTACGCCGCTAGATATAAGCATTGTTAGGAGTTGTTGCAATTGTTTTGCCGCAGGATGTTGCTGTGCAACGAGCGGCAATTCTCCCATCGTCTTAACATTTAAAAGTTCGATCAACTGGGACAGAACCCCTGATTGCTGCTGGGCAGCAGATAACATAACGCTAGCCGCATCCTTGAATTCTTTTTCTGTAATCTTATCTTTCTTATCAATCAACCTTATAAGAGGCTGGATTTGTGACTGATCAAGTTGAAAGTTCTCTAGCAAAAACCAGTTCAGTAATTGCCGGCTATTTAATTTTATAGTGTAGTCATCTGACTTGGCGCCAAAAGCTTTAAGTATTTTGTCAGCGATCAAAATAATCTCATGATCCCCTTCAATTCCGGCTACGCCAAATATATCTACATTAAGCTGCCAGTGCTCTCGCAAACGGCCAGCTTGCGGCCTTTCATAGCGCCAAAGATTTGGAATGCTATACCAACGCAGAGGGTATGAAAGTTCTTGTCTTTTGCCAGCCACCATTCGACTGACTGTCGGGGACATCTCGGGACGTAATGTTACGGTCCGTCCACCTCTGTCATTAAATACAAATGTCTGCTCAAGCACAATTTCTTCGCTGGTTTTGCTCATGTAAAGTTCAATCGGCTCTACGACAGGTGCGTCATATTCCTGATAGCCAAAACTCTCAACAACGCGTCGCATAACCGCAAACATATATTTTTGCTTGCGTTTATCTTCAGGATAAAAATCCCTGGCTCCTTTATATGGTTGGGTTGAAAGCGCCATATTTGCCTATATTATACATCTAATCTGTTAATTAGAGCGCCGTAGTTATATGGTGTATAGCCATCACCAATAAAAATAGGGAACGCCGGTGACTTAACACCCATAGCATTAGCAAGTATTTTGCTAATTGGTTTGAAAGCTTTTAGGTCCTTTGATTGCAGGTTTAGTCGGTCACGGTCTTCTAAAGTCATACGGGCGGCAAATTTATATGACTCAATTTTGGACGTTTCTGGCAGATCTTTTATCTCTAACTGCGAAAGTTTTCTTACTTTCTGGTACCATAACTTTGCATTGCACTCTTTACTATCTAAGCTAATTTCTACGGATAGACAATTAGAAGCGTATTTATTAATACACTCATAG
>DASRGY010000066.1:0-7186 GCA_035650795.1 Saccharimonadales bacterium (SeqCode) | reverse complement strand
GTCTACCCGAACTGGACGCAAGGTTTTGGACCGCAGACGCGCCAAAGGCCGTCAACGGCTCAGTCACTAGACCACATCCCCTAAACCCTATACCCTATTTATATGATTACGCGCCGACACCGGTTTCACGGTTTAAATAGTCTGCGCTATGTGTACCAAAACGGTAGAACTATCCGGGGGCCTTTTTTTTCTGTAAAAGTTGCGTCTAACCCGCGACGGAACACGTATAGGGTGGCTGTAGTGGTAAGCCGCAAGGTACATAAGTCTGCCGTAGCCCGTAACCGCATACGCAGACGTTTATATGAAGCAGTCCGCAGTCTAGAAGCAGATATTAACCAGCCATATGACATAGTTCTGACAGTGTTTAATGAATCTCTGCTTGAGGAACCGCCGGCATCGCTTAGTAAACAAGTTAAAAAACAGCTATTGGCAGCCAGAGCCTTGCAGCCGTCAGGTAGGCAGTAGAATTCGCAACATAAAACCACAAAAAAAATAGACTTTTCCACGTTTAGTTAGTTTTTTTCCACAAAATAACAGGTGTAGGTCTAGGCTGTGCAAAACTTTCTACCTATGGCCTGATTGTATATAAAAATCGTAGTGATTTTCGCCAAGCCTGTGGAAAAACTACCTTCGCTTGTTTATAGTAGATACTAAATCAAGTCTAAAGTTTCTTTTAGGGGTAGTAATAAGGATGCAACAAGATGCTCTCTGGCAAGCAGTATTAGGTGAAATCGAACTGTCGGTATCCAGAGGGAATTTTGTGACATGGTTTAAAAATACTCGTTTGATTAAACATAAGGATGACCTACTGGTCATAGGTGTTCCTAACGTATTTGTTAAAAATCAACTCGAACGAAAATTCAATAATCTAGTTATTGAGGTTCTGGCTAAAAACGGTGTCAAGCCAAAATTGGTTGAATATAAAATCCATAGCCCTATCACCCAGTCAACACGACGCGAAGAAATAAATATTTTGCAAAACCCCAGTGGCTCTACTGGGGATGCTTCTGTCCGTATCGCGCCGGCCAGAGCCTCTATTGCCAACATTACCCACGCCTACAGGCAGGGTCTGAACGAGCGTTATAACTTTGATAACTTTGTGGTTGGCGCCAGTAACGAACTAGCCTACACCGCTTGCCAGGCAATATCACAACAGCCAGGCACCAAATACAACCCGCTGTTTATTTACGGCGGTGTCGGGATCGGAAAGACTCATTTGATTCAGGCTGTCGGCAATACCGTATTAGCCGGTAAGCCAGACGCCAAGGTCATCTATGCTTCAACTGAGCAGTTCGTCCAGGAATTTGTAGACAGTTTACGTATTAAGAAAAATACGAACGATTTTGCTAGTTATTACCGCAGCGCTGATGTCCTGATAGTGGACGATGTACAGTTTTTAGCAGGTAAAGAGAGAGTCCAGGAAGAGTTCTTCCATACTTTTAACGCCCTATACCAGGCTAATAAACAAATTATTATGAGCTCTGATAAGCCCCCAAAAGATATACCAACGCTTGAAGACCGCCTAAGATCACGTTTTGCCTGGGGGATGACTATTGATATGCAAACCCCTGATTTTGAGACCAGATGTGCCATCGTCCAGAGCAAGGCCAATTCACAGGGCATAACACTACCACAGTCCGTGATTGAATTTTTAGCTACCCGTATCCAGAGCAATATCCGGGAGCTGGAAGGTGCCCTAAACCAAGTCCTAGCTTTTTGTGAGATGCGCGGCGCCGACCCCGATATCCAGCTTGTGACCACTATGTTTGAGGGTAGCCGTAACCGACCAAAACACTTAAGCCCGCGCCATATCGTCGAGCGCACTGCCAAACATTTCCATATTACTGTTGAAGATATTCTTGGGCCAAAACGCGACAAAGATATTGTCGTCCCGCGACAAATTGCAATGTATATGCTCCGCTCTGAGCTTCATTTGAGCTTCCCCAAGATCGCCCATGAGCTCGGACGAAAGGACCACACCACCGCCATCCACTCAATAGACAAGATTGAAAAAGAGATCAGTTATGAAGGGCCAATGCGGCAATATGTCACAGAGCTAAAGGAGCGCTTGTATGCTTAGGGCCTGTGCAAATACTGTGAAAGACCTAGGTAAATCTCTGTGGGAAGATTATGGTTTTTCCACTATATCCACAAGCAAGTTAGAGCGACTAGTAAACCAAGAGTCTGCTGCGCACAGTTTTTACACGAGTTTAACACTAGATCAGGGGCATTATGAACATAGCTTATTTATGGTTTCTAATCTTAAGTTCCCATACTTAACCACATGTTCCACAACCCCTAATGTAGCTAATAAATAATATAAAGGATTAATATTATGAAGCTTCAAGTAACACAAGAAAATCTCGCCAAAGCCTTAAGCACTGTGGCTAGAGTCGCTAATACGCGCAATACCCTGCCAATATTATCAAACGTACTTTTGCAGACAGCCGATAATAGATTAAGTATTTCGGCAACAAACCTAGACATCGCCATTACGCATCGTATTGGCTCCAAGATTGAAAAAACCGGTTCTATTACTGTTCCTGCTAGACTAATGCAAGACTTTGTTAGTAGTTTGCCTGAAGGAATTTTAAATCTAGAGCTAGTCGGTAACAAGTTAAACATAACCACAGACCAATATAAGTCCAATATCAATGGGATTGCTGCAGACGACTTTCCTGTCATGCCAGCAATTACCGCAAATACTAGCTGGAAGGCTTCAGCACCTACCTTTAAAAAAGCACTTTCAAAGATTGTTTTTGCTGCCAGTGGTGATGACGCCCGACCTGTTTTGACTGGAGTTTATTTTCATGAACTCAACGGGGAGGTACTCGCTGTTGCCACCGATAGTTATAGGCTCGCGGAGTGCAGCTTGGGTAAGTCAAAGCAAAAAGTGGAATTTTTGGTTCCGGCTAGCGCGGCAGCTGACCTGCTTAGAATCATCAGCGATGGCGATAAAGAGGTTGTGGTTACCCATGACGACCAACAGGTTTTGTTCCAAGTTGGTGATGTAACGCTTGTCGCAAGATTAATAGAAGGCAATTATCCAGATTATAAAAAACTAATACCGACCAAATTTGCTACTGTAGCCAAACTTAACCGGGCAGACTTTTTAAACGTAGCTAAAGTTTCATCTCTGTTTGCCCGCGAATCAGCCGGTAGCATAACCATTAAAATTGAAGATAAATCGATTAGCATTAACGCTATAGCATCACAGCTTGGTGAAAATACCGCGTCGGCCGAAGCTGAGGTTAAGGGTGGTGGTGAGGTTACGCTTAACTCACGCTATTTAATAGATGCCTTGAATGCTTTTAGCGGTGAACAGGTTGAATTTTGTTTTAACGGCAAGCTGGAGCCCTGTATTTTACGAAGTAGTGATGATCCTGGTTACCTACACCTGATAATGCCGCTAAGAAGCTAGACCCTACTGCTCAAAACCTCTAACCTATTCTTGATGATTGATAGCCTCCGCTTGCAGAATTTTCGGTCCTACAAAGATGAAAGTTTTGAATTTGAGCCCGGAGTAAATATTGTCATTGGCCCTAATGCTAGCGGTAAGACCAATTTATTAGAGGCAGTGCTCGTCTTGGCTTCAGGTAGATCATTCCGAGCCAAAGATAATGATTTGGTCAGCTTTGACCGCACTTGGGCACGGCTGGATGGTTTTTTTGGTTCCTCTAACCGTAGCGTTAAGTTTATAAGTTCGGGCGAAAAAGCCCAGAAGAGCTTTGTCTTAGAAAATAAAGAATATAAACGCTTGAGTCTGGAGCGGACTATACCTACTGTCTTGTTTGAGCCCAACCACTTACAGCTCATAAGCCGTGGACCGGAATTCAGGCGACTTTATTTTGACGATATCTTAGAGCGCTCTAAACCGGGCTTTAAAAACCTAAATGCTAGCTATAGACGGGCGTTAGCCCAACGCAATGCGCTACTTAAACAACCACCACAGCAAGCTAAAAAACAGCTCTTTGCCTGGAATATACGACTCAGTGAGCTGGGAGCGCAAATTGCTATTGCCCGGCAAGATCTAATTAACGAAGTTAATAAATCAATCAGCGGAAGCTATAGCAAGATTGCCGGCCATCGTTCCAAAGTTGAGCTGCATTACGAAACACCGTTCGTTATAAGTAACTATTCAAGCAAGTTATTGTCTAAACTTGAGGCGAATGACCCACTAGATTTTCAACGTGGCTTTACGGCTTATGGCCCACATCGTGAAGATGTCATGCTATATATAAATAAAAAACCAGGAAGTACCAGTGCCTCAAGAGGTGAAGTAAGAAGCCTGCTAATTGCCTTAAAAATATTCGAACTTGGGCTGCTTAAGAAAACAAGAGGCACAAAGCCCATATTTCTGCTTGATGATGTTTTTTCCGAACTAGATGGCG
Source organism: Saccharimonadales bacterium (SeqCode) (assembly GCA_035650795.1). Lineage (GTDB taxonomy): Bacteria > Patescibacteriota > Saccharimonadia > Saccharimonadales > UBA10212 > 2-01-FULL-49-22. The sequence continues at coordinate 2,795 of DASRGY010000066.1, read as the reverse complement.
CTCGTCGCAGTCATCTGGTGGAATATCTAAAAGATTATCAAAGTATAATTACGACAACGGATGCCGATGCCGTAATCCAGCATTTTTCTAATCAGCACAAAGTTATTGGTCTTTAGTCGTTATTAGCGCCATAGGCACCAGCAGTTGCTTGAGCCCTTTGGTATTTAATCTGTCGTTTGGTGGGCGCAAAGACTATCCTATTAGGTCCCGTTAATGTTCCGTCGGGCGATAGGTACCTTAGTTGTTTTATTTCGCCTGTTGTACAATACGTGAGCGTCACGCCACTATCATTATTTAGCTCCTGAGGATGTTCTTGGGATATTTCAAGGTTCCCCTTTCCATCTGGTTTAGTGGCATAGACAGGGGGAAGCTTCCAAAGCTTTGGCCCAGTGTACATAGTTGAAGGGTCAAGCGGCGCAAGATGCTTAAATCCGGGCACACTTTGGGCTTGGCTAAGCTTAACCCACAAGTTATCTCTGGGGTCAGTTGCCAGATTCCAATCTTTGCCGTTTACTACTTTTGAAATAACGCCCCACGACTGGCCATTAACTAGAAGAACTCTTGGGAAAAACCATCCTTCATAATGACTTTTATCTACTACATGATCAATTGCGCCCTTCATAGGCGCTCTATATATTTCTGTACCTGGCATTAGTTTCATGGCACCAACATCGACTGGATTTGCCTCCGGTGCCCCATTATTATAATGGTCTAGAACATGCTGGGTAAAAGTAAATTCCGCTGGAGTTAGACGAGTCATTGCTTCTTGGGCTTGCGTTTGTAGCCCCTCTGGGTATAGCCCGTTAGATATTTGATAAGGTGTGTTTTCAGCAGACAAACCTTCTGGTGAGGCGGCCTTAGCTTTAACGGCTAAACCACCTACGGCGGCAACTACCGCAGCCAAAGTAACTGCAGTTGCTTCTCTACCTCTAGCCGCTAAATTATTGGGAGAGTGAAATCTCATCTAGACAATCCTTGTAGTGTCCTCTATTGTGCACATTACCACAGTTAGAAGGTTTTGTCAATCTGTTAGAGCTTGATAGTGAGAATAATCACACCTAAACCAACGTCAAATAATTATAGAGATTGTATAGGCTTTCCTGTTAATGCCTAATTGATCTATAGCTTTTTCTATTGCTGTCTTAGCAGCTTGTTTCATAGACGGGTCATAATCATAGCCATCGATGTCGGGGATATATTTTGGCTCCCCTAAGTTAGGCACAATGGATATGAAGCTGCCATAGATCGATACGTTCTTAATTTGCGGGACTCTTTCAAGTTGGGCAATTTTTTTGTCAATGCTGTCTGAGTCAGGCTGAGTACTATTAATAAGCAAAGCTAAGTCCTGTTTTTTATTGTTGGTTAGGTTTAATACGTAATTGTTTACAGAAGTTTGTATTGTATTGAACCTGTAATCACCGTACGTATAATCATAAGACCCACTGCGGCTCAATATATTGAAATTAAGGATTCCTTCATCGTTTATGATTAGGAGTGAACTACCTGAACTATCAATATTTTTTATGCCATTCATTGAAAACATAAGCTTCGGCTTTGAGCTCTTGATATCATACACATCCAACTTATTTTCTCCCAGCATACACAACTGAGCTTTTTCGCATAACCTAGCAGCTCGGTAGGTTTGTTTGAAGGATAGGTCTCGATTTTGACCGGACTGGTTTAGTATGACCTCAGAGCTTCCGTTCGGATCTTTCGCATTTGTTTTTATGTCCTCACCGCTAGCATAAAGGGCTGCATAGTTTAAGTCAGCACTATCCAGATACACTGGTGCTAAATCTTTGTTTTTAGGGCGTGGGATTGAGATAACACTAGGCTGATTTTTATCAGGAGTGTAGTAAAGGACAGTGTTAAGAGACAAATCATAGACAATATAACCACGACCCGATGGTTTAACCGAGAACTGTTTGGAGGTGTCCAAGCTCGGCAGATTTACTAGATTTAGAAGGTTAAGGTTGTTATCAAGATGGTAAAGGGCGTATTTAAGATTGCCAGACTCTGATTGGTCAGTTGACTTAACTAAAGCATAAATACCACTACTTACGTTAATTATCCCTTGAACATACCCCGTGAAAGGAACGGGTATACTTTTTCTGAGATAGGTTGGCAGGCCGCCAGCGGCTGGCATATGCATATTGATACTTTGGGATAAGTCGCCACAGGTATATGAGACCAGTTTATCTCCAAGGTATGTCATACATGGTGATGGATTGTAACCAATGAAGGTACGTGACTTCTCGGGGCTAAGTTTGGCAGGAACGGTAGTTTTTTTCAGCAAACCTTTCGCTACTACTACAGCAAAGAAACTTTGATTGGGCTGGAGAACTGAAATCTCATAATTACCCTTCCTGACACGTTGCTTAATCTTACTGGCAGAACTTTTAACTTCGAAAGACTTGTCGCTGGATTGGTTCTTAAACACATAGGTTGCTTGTCCTTTCCCAAGATTTGTTACTGAGATTTCAATAAATGAATTCTTATATATCCAATTAGCTATAATGAATACGATTAGCAAACTAAATATTAAGTATATTTTTCTCTTCATACTACTATCCTCTACCATGATGGCCACCCGCTAGGCAATGGGCAAGCCGTATTTGGCCAGCTTGTTGATTGGTTTGGATCACCAGGCTTTGCGCCAACTGCCTTCATAAAATCAGCAAAATTTAACCCAGCCAATGTAGCAATACCATCCGGTGTGTAACAATTTGGCTCAACCTGTCTGGCTACTGGCGTGCTGCTGGCGGTTTGCGCCCAGCCTGTTTCTATCCATGGGT
>DASRGY010000065.1:0-5977 GCA_035650795.1 Saccharimonadales bacterium (SeqCode) | reverse complement strand
TGATGTCTATTCGCGCGGAACAAGGGCTCTTAGGTCGAAAAACCGCAAGTTGTGGGATGGATCTATGAGTCTGGGAGACCTTTGTCGCCAAGCATCATCTGATCAAGTTGCGCCAACTAGGTACACCCAACTTAACCTCGTTGGGAACACTGCGGCTGCTATAGCCACCTTTAAATCAAAATATCCCGATGTTGTTCTTCATGACGGTATAGGAAACAGCGTTGGAGAGTTCCCAATTTATGAACATGCAGGCGTAATGTCTCTTGAAGATATGGTTTGTCTTGTAGACGCCAGAGGTACCTATATGCAGGAGCTAGCCGAGAACTTAGTAATTAATGGGGTAGAGGCTGGTGTTGGTGCGGCCAGGGGGCTTGAAGCTGAGGAAATGATCCAAATAGTCACCAGAGTAAATGATGAAAATGGCGGACAGGAAGCGGGCTTCCAAGCTGAAATAGCCGGCATAAACACTGAGTCTCAAGTAACTGTTACGGGCTATATTACTGAGCTGGACTTGGTGGGTGCTGCCATAAAAGCAGCAGGGGGCAAGTTTAGTAAGCTAAGGATTGCTGGTCCAGTCCATTCTAGATTACAGAAAGAAACTGAAAGAAGACTAGAAGCTTATATAGGAGATTCAAAAGCCGGTCCCGTGATTGACAATCCAAAAACGAAATCCATGCTTTCTAATCGTTCTGGCGACTTTCTTGAGAGCAGTTCAGAAGTACAACCAGCAATCTGCGAGCATGTTACCCATACTGTCCAACTCTGGCCAAGCGTACAGATGGCGATGGGGCTTCGAATTGGGAGACACGGCCAGCAGGAAGCAATAAATAGAACTAACGCGGTCCATGTATTTGCAGAGATGGGGCCAGGAACAACTATGGCTGATATGTACCGTCCGCTGGAACAGAAATATCCCGGCCAAGTATACGTACTGCGTTTCAACGAGGCTATGATTACAGGGCTCGACGTTGAAGCCATTAGACACCTCCGCGATGCAGCTTAAATCACTTTACAAACAGCCTAAGTTTATCTTATAATGTGCCAAGTAAAATGCGTGGGTGGTTTGTTACTCATGCAAAAACATCATTTAATAAGAATATAGGAGTTATAAATGGCAGATTTTGACCGCAGTAAGCCGCACGTCAATGTAGGAACAATGGGTCATGTGGACCACGGAAAAACCACATTAACAGCGGCAATTAAGCATGTATTAGCAAAGAAGATGCCGAGTGACATTAACCAGCCGGTAACTGTGGATCAGATTGACAATGCACCGGAAGAAAAAGCTCGCGGCATTACTATCGCTGTTTCTCACCAAGAATATGAAACAGACAAACGTCATTATGCGCATGTAGACATGCCCGGTCATGCCGACTACATCAAAAACATGATTACAGGAGCTGCCCAGATTGATGGTGCTATTTTGGTTGTTAGTGCGGCCGATGGTCCTATGCCACAGACTCGAGAGCATGTCCTACTCGCTAAGCAGGTTGGTGTTCCGGCAATTGTTGTCTTCTTAAACAAGATGGACTTAGCCGATCCTGAGCTGGTTGAGCTAGTCGAAGCCGATGTCCGTGACCTATTAAAGAAGTACGAGTTCGACGAGAATGCACCAATCATCAAAGGTTCAGCTACTAAGGCACTCGAAGGTGACTCCGCTAATGAAGATGCTGTTATGGAATTGGTCAAGGCACTTGATGATTTTGTGCCAGAACCAAAGCGCGACCTTGATAAGCCATTCATGATGGCCGTGGAAGATGTTTTTTCAATCAAGGGACGTGGAACTGTTGCGACCGGTCGAATTGAAACCGGTGTCGTTAAAGTAAATGACGAGATTGAAATTGTAGGCCTGCGTCCAACCAAGAAAACAGTAGTCACAGGCGTAGAAATGTTTAAGAAAAACCTTAATCAAGGCCAGGCTGGTGATAATGTAGGTGTTCTACTTCGCGGCATCGAGCGTGAGGATATTGAACGTGGTCAGGTTCTGGCAAAACCCGGTACTATTACTCCACACACAGAGTTTGACTCAGAGGTTTATATCCTTACCAAGGAAGAGGGTGGACGACACACCCCATTCTTCAAGGGATACAAGCCGCAGTTCTACTTCCGTACCACTGACGTAACTGGGGAAGTTGAACTTCCGGCTGACAAAGAAATGGTAATGCCCGGCGATACAGTGACTTTCAAGGTGAAACTACTACAACCTATCGCTATGGAACAAGGTCTTCGCTTTGCTATTCGCGAAGGTGGACGAACCGTTGGCGCTGGTGTTGTTACTAAGATCGATAAATAATTTTGAATGGTCGACGCTAAAAAAACCGCAACAGACGTAAAGCCGCGGATTAGGATCCGTCTTAAGGCCTATGACCATAAAGTTATTGATCAATCAGCCAAGCAAATAGTTGAGACAGCTATAAGGACTGGCGCAAATATTTCTGGCCCAATTCCATTGCCTACTAAAAGAAGTACTTTCACAGTGGTAAAAAGCCCCCACATCTACAAAAAGGGTCGTGAACAATTTGAAATGCGTGTTCATAAGCGTCTAATTGACATAACAGACCCGACACCAAAAACAGTGGATGCTTTAATGAACCTGTCTTTACCTGCCGGCTGTGACGCCGAAATCAAGATGTAAGCATAGGATGCCCTGCTCGGAATTCATCTGCTATCGCCTTGTTTAATATCAGTCTTTGCAATAAGTTTGTAGGCATTGTGTACTTCATTCGTAATTGTCTTCGTCTTGCAGCCACATCTATAGCATCTTGCATACGAGGTTGAATTTCGTTTCTAAATAGGGGCTTGAGTACTCGTTTATGGACATCAGCAACTTCATCCCTGTTGTTAATATCAAAGCCCTCTCGTGGAATATCTATAGGCTCAGCAAAATGTACTTGGGGAAATAATTCTGCAATCACTCCTGTGGGTACAATAACTCCCCCATACTTTACAAATAGAAGGGCAGTACTTGAGTGGAGCTTTCTTAGAGGTATATCTCTTTTGTCATGGTTTTGCCGAGTTGTTGTCGGAAATATTTGAGTATCAGCATCGTTTTCAAGGAGATGCATAAAATGTGCCTGGACTTTTGGCTGAGCTGTAACTGCAGTGCCTCGAAGAACTTTAAAGGCACCTACAGAATTAAGGAAGGCAGCCATCAATGGGTTATCCCATAGTTCTATCTTTGCAGGAGAGTGAAGCCGGCGTTCAGGGTGAACAATTTGAAATGCTTTACCATTTACTATTGGATCGAAAAAGTAGTCATGATTAGAAAATAGAGCCATAGCTTTTTCTACATCTCTGATATTACTCGCTCCTGTTACCTCTAGGCCTCCGGCCAGATGAAGCGCGCCACCAACAGGGCGACTGGCTAAATCGTAAACCCACGGCCTAGAAACCTCTAATCCCTTGCTTTTAGACATAAAAATAGTATAACTGATGTTTACAATCACACGAAGTAATATTTACAGCAGATTGACACCTCTGTGCACTTTGTGATAATCTGTAATGGATACAGCGTTTGAGGCTGGTTTTTGATGCTAGTACATCGATTCAAAAATCTTAAATTGCTAGATCGGTAACATGTTTTTAAACAGTAGAAGTATAGGAAATATCTTCATAAATGAAAGCCCTGCTTACCAGAAAATTAGGCATGACAAGCCTCATCAGCGAGGATGGTTCGACCGTGTCCGTAACTCTACTGACCGCTAAAGCAAATACAATTACTCAAATTAAAAACTTGGAGAAAGATGGGTATAACGCTGTCCAGCTTGGATTTGAAGAAAAGAAAAACGGTAAAGCTCAAACTGGCCATCTCAGGGCAGCTAAGACCTCTGCGAAAGCTATGCGAGAGTTTAGTATTATTGATGACGAACTTCCAAACTTAAATATCGGCGACCAAATCAACGCCGATATTTTTGAAGTTGGGGAGCATGTGAACGTAACAGGAGTCAGTAAGGGTAAAGGATTTGCAGGGACAATTAAGCGCCATGGTTTTCACAGAGGCCGTAAAACCCATGGTGGCAGAAGTTATCGTCGACCAGGCTCTATCGGTTCAATGTACCCTCAACGTATCTTTCCAGGAAAGAAGATGGCTGGGCACATGGGGCATACCCAGGTAACTACAAAGAATCTCCGCATTGCCCTTATTGATAATGACAACGGAATAATTGGCGTTGAAGGCGCAGTACCAGGCCCAAAAAAGGGCCTGGTTTTATTAAAAGGGGCTAAATGATGGCTGTTGAGACCTACACAAAATCAGGCACGAAGTCAGCTGCTCCCACCAAGTTGGATAACTCTGTTTTTGGGGTTGAGTTAAAGAACCACAACCTCTTAAAAGACGCCTATCTCGCTTATCTGGCAAACTCTAGAGAAAATTTAGCTAAAGCTAAAAAGCGTGGCGAAGTTAGGGGTGGTGGCCAAAAACCATGGCGCCAAAAAGGCACAGGAAGAGCTCGAGTAGGATCTAGCAGGAACCCGGTATGGACAGGAGGCGGTGTAGCTTTTGGTCCTACAGGCGCCGAAAATTATAGCCGCAAATTAAGCTCTAAAGCTAAACTCCAGGCGCTTCGACAGGCATTATCACTCGCAGCAAAAGAAAACCGGATAAAAATCATTGAAGATTTCAACCCCGTGGATGGTAAAACTAAGAACGCAGCAAATTTACTTAGTAAGATAAACGCTCAAGGTAATGTATTGGTAGTAGCCGATACCAATGGACGCCAGTTAGATCTCCCGTTAAGGAATTTAGCAGGCGTTAAACTAATTGTACCTAGCTATCTGACTACCTACGACCTGTTAAATGCTGGTACTGTGGTTATAACAAAGAAGTCATTGGAAGATATAACTAATTGGCTGTCAAGCAAGAGGAGCAGTAAAAATGTCTAATCCTATAGCTTTGAAGCCACGGTTAAGCGAGAAGGCCTACGGTTTAAGTGAAGAACGTAATACCTATATCTTTGAAGTCCCCAAAGAAGCTAACCGCCATGATGTAGCAAAAGCAATAGCTAAGCAATATGGAGTTGCAGTAAAATCCGTCCGTATAGCCGCTCAACCTGGGAAGACCAAGCGGAAGTACCTAAGAAAAGGTCGAGTTACTCACCGCGGCTTTATTTCACCAGTCAGAAAGGCATACGTTCGACTTAAAGAAGGTGATAAGCTCCCAATCTTTGCAGCAGTCGAAGATGCCAACAAGGCGGAGGATAAATAATGGCTATTAGAAACTACAAACCGACCACTCCTGCCCAACGGGGCATGACGACACAGGATTTTGCTGAAATCACAGCTAAAAAACCCTTGAAGAAACTCATAGTATCAAAGGCTGTTATCACAGGTCGTAATAGCCAAGGCAGGATTACCGTTAGACATCGTGGAGGCGGAGCGAGACGATTTTACAGACTAGTAGACTTTAATCTAGCTCCGGATACTCAAGCTAGTGTAGAGGAGATCGAATATGATCCAAACCGCAGTGCACACATAGCTCGAATTAAAGACCAAAATGGCAAATACTACTACATTTTAGCAGCTAAGGGCATGAAGAAGGGGTCAAAAATTACGGCATCTAGCGAGGGCCCGGTAGAAGCCGGTAATCGTCTTCCTCTTAAGAGCATCCCCGTCGGTACGCCTATTCATGCCGTTGAACTACAGGTAGGAAAAGGTGCACAAGTTGCTCGTACAGCCGGCTCAAGCGCACTGCTTACCGGTAAAGACGAGAAAAACGGACAAGTTAAATTGCCTAGCGGTGAGATTCGAATGGTGAGTGTTGAAGCCATGGCTACGGTTGGACCCGTTGGCAACGAACAACATCAAAACATTATGATTGGTAAGGCTGGTCGTAAACGTAAGATGGGAATTAGGCCGACTGTCCGAGGGGTTGTTATGAATGCTGCTTCCCATCCACATGGCGGAGGTGAAGGAAAAGGTAAGGGTGGGTCAGACCCTAGAACGCCATGGGGACAAAGGACACTTGGCTACAAAACCCGTC
>DASRGY010000064.1:0-9835 GCA_035650795.1 Saccharimonadales bacterium (SeqCode) | reverse complement strand
CAAAAACATAGGAGTAATCGTGCCCGTAAATCAGGCTCATTCCTCCGATGTTGTTGAGCGGTTCAGTATTTGTCGCGTACGTCGCGCTAGTTGGCGCAACGTACCAGACCTTTTTATCGGATAAGTAATAGCCCTTTACTACAGGTAAATCAATTAGCTGTGCCGGCATAATTATCCTGACCGGCATGCCGCTGATATTTTTGGAAACTTCAGTCTGACTTGTTGCTTCTAGCTTTGCTTGTGCGCTAGCGGCGGCAACCTTAACTGCCGAGTCACGCTTATGCGCTAGATATGTTGGACTTGCAATCAAAAGAGCAAGCCCAACATACAGCGGAAGCAATTTGATGTACATGTTTTTTACACGCAACATCTTTACCACCTAGCTTCTTATCGCTAACTTAATTAGCGACGAGAACGTGCTATTAGGCGGCTGATTGTAGAACTTGCCAAAACAGCCACACCAGCAACTATTGTTAGGGTTGCCAAAACGGTAATTAATGTATTACCGCCTGTGTTTGGCAAAACGGCTACACCAGCAACTGTGGTAGTAGCACCTAGAGCTTGAGATTGTCCACTCATTAGAGTTTCTTCCTTTACTCTTAATTAACTTGATATACCTTGACGAGCTAATCGCAGGCATAAAAAATCTAGCATCAGATCAAGACCGATCTGTTGCAGATCCTACCTCCCTAACTCGATCGAGTATTATAATACTATACTTGTTCTAATTTGTAAAGTATATTTTATAATTACTTAATTTACTCGGTGTCAAAAAGCCACATTGGTATTTGGCGGTTTTGTAATTGTCTTACAAATTGAATAAAAACATGAGTTGCCGGACTACTACTAGAGTGCCCCGTCTTCCAATACGACCAGTCTGTCGCTTCATCCATATCGGACTTATCCTGGCTAAATAAATTTACAGAAACATTATAGCCCTGATTTTTTAATGTTTGAGCCTGTGTAACCACGCCATTCAATATATCTGCCCGTTCTTGCGGAGAGATATTGACCGTCAGGTCCCAGTCATCTGTATACATGCTGCCAAAAGTACCGGTATTAAACCAGATAGCTTTAATCCTTAAATAATTAGCTGCCCTTGCTGCCAATGTTGCTGGTAAATACACTGACGGATCAGTAGCGGGTTCATCAGTATTATCTCCTTTAGGCGGTACCCAGGGGAACCCCTGTAGGCCAAAGCTATTGATAAGACCTTTAGGTATAGCAAGATAAGGGACAAAGCTTGCGTAGCGACCATTTGCCCAATCTGTATCATCGCTGTCATACGTCATAGAATTGAGCATCACTGAAGCTTGGCTGTCTGGATAGTATTGCTTTTGGATCTGTACTGAACGGGTAATATTAGCTGAAATAAGGCCCGGATCTGTATTTCCCCATAAAGGCGTATTAGACTCCGGAAAGAAGACCCATGTTCCAAGCATGACGTCTGTCAGTCCAGCATTTTTTAGAGTTTTGAAATACATATCTAAAATAGGGTCATATCTACCATCAGCATAAGCCTGGAAGTCAACTGGCCTACTACCTTGTACCGGTTCCATAATTACGAGTGGTTTTATGCCATATTTGGCAAACTCTTTTAAATTGTTACTCATTGATGTAGCTGCAGTCCTGGCATTTAGCTGACTTTTAGGTGTATCTGTAAAAACCATCATGGTATCTGTTACGGCCCCGCCGTAAACATTCTCATATTCGGCCAATTTCTGTAATTCTGGATTGGTGCTGTTAGCTAGACCTACGTGTTTAGGGGTTGCTGCCTCTACTTTCTGGCTGGCTGCGAAATAACATACAAAGATGCTCAACACTCCCACAAGAAAAATAATAAGTCTGTTCAATTCAATTCTCCAATAATACATTATACTAAATTTGCTCATTCGACAATGTTGTATTTTAAGCCAATAACAAAGGTGTTAAAAGCTGCTACTTTTGCCTATAATACTAGTAGTGCGCCCCGGTAGCTCAACGGATAGAGCAAATGGGTTCTAACCATAAGGTTGGGGGTTCGAATCCCTCCCGGGGTACCACGTAAAAAGGGAATATATGTTTGATTTAAAGAAACGCATTAACAGAAGAACTTATTGGATGGGAATTTTACTATATTTATTCGCTATAGCGCTACTTATGATTCTTCTAGCAATGTACCCTTTCAATCATCAAAAGGACGGCCAGTTTGAGGCTATTCCTGACATCCCAATTATCCTTTATTTAGTTGGTCTTGCCTGGTATGGCATCTGCTTAACTAAGCAACGTGCAAATGATATTAATGGCGAAAATGCCCTGTTGTGGATGTTTGTTTCCCTGTTTTTAATAGGGCCTATTATTGGGTTTATCGGAGGCGAGGATAAATCTAATAAGTACGGTCACGTTCCTAAAAAGATTAACTTGCTCAGAAAATAGGCTAGACCATTTACGCTTACGCTTAACTTGAATATAATTCTGATTAATGGAATCAGAAGATAATTCAGAATTTCAACCACCGCCAGTTGTGGCTCAAGCACAGCCGGCACATGTTACCAAGAGCCACCGGTTCTTATTTATTTATTTAGTTGTTATAGTAGTAGCCGCTTTAACTGGAGGAGTGTATGCCTGGCAACACCATGATGTTTCGTCGCTCAAAAAACAAGTTGCTAGCCAAAATTCTCAGATAACCAAGCTTAAATCAGACGTGCAAACGCTAAGTGCGCCACTACCTGGAGCTTCAAACAATAATTCGCCACTTCAATATAAGGATTGGAAAACTTATTGCGACACAATTAATAACGCTTGCTTTAGATACCCAAAAGACTGGGTGATAACAGGTAGCAGTAGCTCTAACCAGGCTACAGAAACAGCTAATAATGCTACCAGCACTGCTCTGGCTCAATATAATGACCCCTATACAACTCAAGCCTTAGATCAGGTTTACTTTATTGTTGACACCAAGGACCTAAATAAAAAAGATCTTGGGCTAAAAGTAGTCGAGCGTGTAATTGGGAACACTCCGGATTTTGTTATCGTCGATAGCACTTATCTGGCTTCCAATCATGTAACAGCCAATAAGTCACAAAGCTTTATGGATAACGCTAAGTTTACTTCTAAAAACACTAGAGCTACGGCTCAATTTATGGCTAAGCCTAGTAATGCAGCTTTATCGAATATAAAGTCAACAGATCAAGCTACATCCTGGTTTAGCAGTGACGATGCTAAGACCTGTTTGCAAATATTGCAGTCGTTCTATTACCAATAACTAGTCTTCTCTGTTAATAAGTGTTAGAATTTACCCGTTTACGGCGAATGTAGCTCAGTTGGTTAGAGCGACGGGTTGTGGTCCCGTAGGTCGTGGGTTCGAGACCCATCATTCGCCCCATTATTATGAAGAAGTCTGAAAAACAGTTTTCCACTCCTATAGGGCTAGGCGGAAAACGCCCTTCAACCGAAGAAGAATACAACAAATTTGTACTTCAGACTGTCCAGCCTGGTCTGGCAGGACTTATGGATGGGTCGGTTTCTACCTTGGCACCGATTTTTGCCGTCGCCTTTGCTACACATAACCCTCATTATGCTTTTGTAACGGGCATTGCAGCAGCTGTTGGTGCAGGAATTTCTATGGCTTTTGCTGAAGCGCTAAGCGATACAGGCGAACTTACCGGTCGAGGTCGACCTTTCAGGCGAGGGGTAATTATAGGACTTATGACCTTTATTGGTGGCATATTTCATACTTTCCCCTTCTTAATCGGCAACATTAATGTAGCTTTAACGGTTGCTTATTTGGTGGTTGGCATAGAATTAATAACCATCGCATACATTAGGTACCGCTATTTTCAAATGAGGTTCTGGTTATCAGTTCTACAGGTGGTGGTTGGTGGTGGTTTAGTGTTCCTGGCAGGTATCCTAATCGGCCAAGCTTGAGTTAACTTACCAGATTGAGAGCTAGGATAATTACAATTGGTACAGCTAGGTTATCAAGGCCATAGACGGCTATGTTTTCTATTACAAACAGCACCGGCGGTAATAATATAAGCAAGGTCAGATAATCTGAAAAGTTGAGCGTACCAAACGTAAAAAATAATCCAACACCAAGAATACATAGAGAAACAAACCATAGAACCATAGAGCCGACTACGCTCTTGGTATGCCCCAATATAGTGTAAAGCCATTTATCGCCATATTTACGACCGACTATATTGGCCAAGCCATCGCCGACAGACATAGTTAGGATCGCGACCGCAAAAAAGACTTTCTGATGAGTCAGCATAGCACTGACGGTAACTGCAAGAGCATAAAACATATCGCCATAGCTGCGACGGTTTAGATTAGCATGAAAATCTATTATCCTTTGGCGTTGATTGAGCAGAACAACGGCTAACATTAACAGGCCGAGTAGTTCGATAGTACGCCAGCCAATCAGCCACGGCCAAAAAGCAATAACAACACCGCTAAATATGTGGATAAACTGGCGTTTATCATCGCCCTTCAACAGTTTTTTTTGATCTAGAATTTCGCTAATAAGAAGGACTACAAATACCCCGGCAAGACAGACGATAGTAGCAAGCATTAGCGTCTATTGTAGCTCAATTTGATTAAGGACTACAATTATACAAAGTGGCAGTCTTATCTGTTATTTGATATAATTCTGCCGTAACTAACAGATTGAAGCCGGGGATTGGCGCAGTTGGCTAGCGCGCCGCGTTTGGGACGCGGAGGCCGGAGGTTCGAGTCCTCTATCCCCGACCACGCACTAAGGAGTATTAATCCCGCTATCAATAAGAGCGTGATCTACGGGGTGTGGCGCAGCCCGGTAGCGCGCACCGTTCGGGACGGTGAGGTCGCTGGTTCAAACCCAGTCACCCCGACCAATCAAAGATCTAGTTTGTTTTCTTTCAGCAAAACTTCTTTTATATCCCTAACAACCTGTTTAGAGCTTTTAGCAAGAATTGTTTTCATCCCCAAGCTCTTAGCTGCCGCAATATTCACCTCTAAATTATCAATAAAAAGAATCTCTTCGGGCTTTACGCCTAGTCTTTTAATAGCTATCTCATAAATAGGGGCGTTTGGTTTCGCGACCTTTTCTTTAAATGACAATATAATAGGATCAAAGCCACGGTACCCGCCTGTCAATTTAAATACTATTGCTGCTGCTAAAAAGATATTAGAAAGAATTCCTATTTTGAGGCCGGAAGCTTTGATTTTCTTAGCCAGACGTCGAACTGTAAAATGTGGCCAAAGAGGTCCAGATAAAACTCTCCCATAATCAAACAACACCGCCCGTATCATGCTTATAGGATATAGGAAATAGTGCACAGGATACAGCTTTGATCCTTGGCTAAGCAAGTCGTAGAGATCGATCTAAGGTAGCCCGCCAGCTTTTAACCTAGTTTTTTATCGATTGTCTTTGATAAAGATCCTTATTTGGCGAATTCAATTGCGCGAGTTTCACGGATGACATTCACCTTGATAGTGCCTGGATACTGCATCGTAGATTCAATCTTGTTAGCAACATCGCGTGCCAGTTTAATAGCCTGCAGATCATTGATTTCTTGAGGATAGACAATTACACGTACCTCACGACCTGCGCTGATCGCATAGGCTTTTTCTACACCATCAAAACCAGTAGCCGTATTTTCAAGATCACGCATCCGCTCTACAAAACCTTCAGCGCTAATATTGCGAGCACCAGGCCGGGCGCCTGATATGGCATCACAAACGCGAACTATTAATGCCTCGATAGTTGTGGCTTCTAGATCGTCGTGATGTGCTTCAGCCGCATGGGCAACTTCTTCTGATGCCCCATATTTACGCAACATCTCACCGGTTATGTGGTGGTGTTTACCTTCAACTTTATGGCTAAGAGCCTTACCGATATCATGCATTAACGCGGCATACTTAGCCGTTTTTGCATTAGCCCCTAATTCCTCAGCTAATACACCAGCCAGCTGCGCCATTTCGACACTGTGTTTAAGGACATTTTGACCGTAACTTGTACGGTATTTAAGTTCGCCCAGTAACTGTAGAATCTCTTTTGGTACGCCCACAATTCCGACTTCGCGAGCAGCATCTTCGCCAGCTCGTACTACTTCTTTTTGCACTTGAGCCTGAGCTTTAGCCACAACTTCTTCGATTCTAGCCGGATGTACACGCCCGTCCTTGAGAAGCATCTCTAAAGCTTGGCGGGCCACCTCACGCCGCACCGGATCAAAGCTTGAAAGCACAACCATTCCCGGTGTTTCATCTACAAGGATATCTACTCCTGTTGCACGCTGAAGAGCCTGGATATTACGGCCTTCCTTGCCGATAATACGGCCCTTCATCTCTTCGTCTTCAAGTTTTACTGAAGCAACTGTACGCTCAGCTGTAACTTCTGAAGCCATTCTCTCCATAGTTGACACTAGGATTGTGGCCGACTGTTCTTCGGCGTTCTCTTTTGCATCATTTTGCAACTTGTGTACAAGACCGGTAAGATCATCACGGATATCACGCTCCGTCATCTGCATCAGCTTCTCACTGGCTTCGGCTTTAGTAAGCTTTGCAATTTTCTCCAGCTTATCCTGTTGTTTCTTACGGATGTCCCGGATTTCGTTCTTAAGTGCTTCTACTTCGTCTTCGGCTTTTCTTAGATTCTGTGATCGCTTATCAAGTTCATCGAGTTTTTTATCCAGAGAATCTTCCCGAGTAATTAGCCTCTGCTCAAGCTCTTTTAATTCAGCCCTGCGCTTTTGTTCATCCTTACGGGCTTCTTCCACACGCTTGTCAGCTTCTTCTTGAGCTTTTCTTACTAGATCTTCAGCTTCTTTTTTAGCTTTTGTAAGTTCCTTTTTTGCATTTTCAGCAGCTTTACCCTGACTCCGGCGAGTATACGTATAGCTCGCGCCGCCGCCAACTAAAACACCTACTATTGCTAGTACAATAGTTACTACTATCATCTTTACCCCTTTCTAAGGGCAACCAGACCGCCGTGCATAAGCAATCACTTTCACTTCTTTAGCTTAAATTTGCAGCGCCCAGTGCTATCAAAAATTTATGGTTTCAGAAATCGGATTTGTCTCCCAAAAAACAAGAAAAATCCATATAAATAATACTGCTTTTAGCCTTAGTTGGTCAATCTAAGCTATTTTTTCGGTTGAGTTGGTTTGGCCGGTTGACCATAAAACGGTATGGCAATTTTATCATTATGACCTTGCAGAAGTTCCATGACCCCGCCCTTCAGCCAATCATTGCCCCCAGCAGCTACTATTGGAATATTTTGTGCGTAGGCGAGGGCATTAGCCACACTCAACCCAATTCTTAAACCGGTAAAACTCCCAGGACCTTTAAAGCAAATAATAGCCCCAATATCATCCATGGCAATACTTGACTGGTTAAGCATTTCTGCAATTCGAACATGTATTGTTTCTGCTAACTCTCTGTGTGCTTGCCATCGAACTTTAGCTATTTTTTTTTGATTATCATATAAATAAAGCTCGGCTTCTGGCTTGTCGGTTCTAATTGCAAGAATGATCATGGCCTAAGTTTTGCCCACTGTGTTTTAGCTTTTTCTATTATGCCTATTTTGATCCCCGGGTATGTGATCTCAATTTCACGCTTCTCACTATTTGAAGCCACCGGCCTGAGCATTATGATAACTCGGTCTTTAGGTAACACGTCTTCGACTACATCCGCCCATTCTACCACCGTTACGGTCATGTTATCGTGCAGCGACTCAGATAGTTCATCGACCATTATGCCTGCCTCTTTTAGCCTATAAAAGTCATGGTGCGATAACGCCACACCATTCCTGCCCTTATAGATTTGATTAAGCGTAAAAGTGGGGCTAGTTACTACATCTTTACTTCCCATACCTCTTGCTAGCCCCCGTACAAACGTTGTTTTACCGCCACCAAGATCGGAACGCAATTCTATGACAGCCGGCGGCTTTAATAACTTACCCAGTAATTTGCCTAAGCGCTCGGTCTCTTCGGCGCTTGTAGAAATAGTTTGCCAGGTCATTTCTGTACTCATATAGCGCATATAGTAAGGCGGCAATGCCAATGCCGGCAAGTATCATGGGGTGAAGATTGCTTGTGGTTGAAGTTGGCGATGAGTTAAACACATGACTCGCGGATGCCGGCTTTTTACCTGTCTTGGCAGCTTTTACTGCTGTTTTACTCTTAGTAGATTTCACGGCTGCAGCCTGAGAACCCGAAGCAGTAGATTGGGGTGGTGCAGTGATAGCATTTGTAGTATTTGGTGTTGGGGAAGTAGTCCATTGCCAAAGGCCGTCGGCGTATACCCACGAATAGCCGTCTTTAGCTGTTGGATATGGATCCGACTGGGCTAGAACATTTCCAGAGGGATCCAGAAGTTCAGCCTGGCCACCGTCATTTGTCAGACTGAGGCTGGTTTGCGAAGAATAAAATGCCCTAAACTCGTGAGGCTGCAGAATAAACTGGCCGTCAGCGAATTTAAAATCATGGAACGTAGTTGTGCCCGTACGTAAAATAAATCCGGTTAAATCAAACGGTGCGTTATTGGGGTTATATAGTTCAATAAACTCATCAGTGGAATCAGATTGCGGCGGTGCAGGGTTTGGCAAAATTTCTGATAACTGCGGGGCGATAAGTCCAGTATCTGCAGCCGGCATAACTGTGCTGTTAGGACTAGTGGTGTCGCTTAACACTATAGATGGAGGTGAACTTGTAGATCTGGTTAAAGTATCAGGGGTATTAGTAGATGCTGAATTACTAGAACCTACCGCTGAACATCCTGGCGGCGTAGCTGTTGATTGCCAAATAGACCCTGGTTTATACCAAACTTGGGCTGCTGACGATGATGAAACCGGTTTAATGTCAACCGCGTCAGTACTTTTCGAGCTCCATGATACTTGGTCTTCTGGTTTATAGGCAATTATCCCCCCGGCTTGGCTCAAATTAATGATTTGCAGTGTGCCAGCGGAATCCTTAAGACTAAACGGTAGCTTGGATGACCATACAGATCCGCAGCTGGCTGCAGTGCCTACTGCTAGTAAAATCTCCTGGTCCGGTTGCAATACTACAGATGGCAGCTGAGCAGCAGAGTTAGAAATCCCCGAATTTGCTAAGTTGAAATCGTTAAAGTACTGCAGCCAAAAGCTGCCAAGTGGTAGATTACCAGGTGTATTATTGTGCAAAACTATAAACTCGTCGCCAGTGATTTTTATTTGAGCTATAGAGAGTTCTTTGGCAAGCGGTGTATCAGCTAGCGTGATAGACTGGCCATTCCACGCGATGGTAAACTCCAAAAACATAAGAACTATTACTACAAAATATTTTTTCACTAAGATCAATGTATCGGCTGATTTAGCAAAAGGCAAGCTGTAGCTTATTGAAAATAGCAGAGCTATACTGTAGGTATGTTGTTCACTAGTAAGAGCCTCTATAATCGACCAATTCTGGGCCTGCGTAGTGGCTCTCAAATCGGTATTGCAGTAGAGCCAATCATTAATCCGCATAACTTGCAGATTATGGGTTGGTGGTGCAGCTCTGTTGGTAGTAAAGAACGGCTAGTATTGCTGGCTGAAGATGTAAGGGAAATGATGCCTACCGGATTGGCTGTTAATGACGCCGAAGCCCTTAGCCTTCCTCAAGATCTGGTGCGCCACAAAGAAATTTTAGGCATCAATTTTAAGCTTATAGACAAACCAGTCAAAACAAAGCGCAGCAAGCTGGGCAAGGTTGCGGATTTCTCCTATAACGATGGAATGTTTGTACAGAAACTCTATGTAGCCAGACCTGTAACTAAAATTTTTAGCTCAGAAGATACATTATTAGTTGACCGTACTCAGATAGTTGAAGTTAATGATAGCTACATCTTGGTACGGGATACC
>DASRGY010000063.1:0-19943 GCA_035650795.1 Saccharimonadales bacterium (SeqCode) | reverse complement strand
GGCGTCTGAAATAACAGCTGGTGCACTACGCGACAACAAGGCTGCCACTCTTGTAGGTATTAAAAGCTTCGGTAAGGGAAGTGTGCAGAATATTGAAAATTTACTTGATGGATCCGAAGTCAAGATTACTATTGCTAGATGGTACACTCCTGCTGGCAAAAATATCGACAAGCAGGGGATAAATCCTGATGTCCAAGTCCAGATAAGTGATGACCAGCAAAAAGCTGGTGCCGATCCTCAAAAAGATAAAGCTTACGAGATCTTACAGGGCAAAATACAGTAGTCCAGGCGGTTCTGGTGTGGTATTCTTAAGCAGTTAAATTGAGGAGTTAGAGTGCCGGTAAAACAGGCGCAGACTAAATATATATTTGTAACCGGCGGGGTTCTATCGGGCGTCGGTAAAGGTATTACTGCTGCCTCGATTGGCACTATTCTCAAAGCTCGTGGCTTTTCTGTAAACATCCAAAAGTGCGACCCATACCTTAACGTTGATGCTGGACTGCTTAACCCGAGAGAACACGGCGAGGTTTTTGTTACCAAAGATGGAGCAGAGACGGACTTGGACCTCGGGCATTATGAGCGGTTTCTTGATGAAGAACTAACTCAATCTAGTTCCTTAATGAGCGGACGGGTTTTGCTTAAAGTTATACAGGATGAGAGAGCCGGCAAATACCAAGGGGAAGACGTTCAGATTATTCCGCATTTAACTGCTGCTATTGAGAAGTTTATTGTTGATGCCAGTAAAGGTTTTGATATCCACATTGTCGAAATTGGCGGCACGGTTGGGGATATTGAAAGTCTTAGTTTTCTGGAAGCCATCCGTGAACTAGCCGTTAAACTTGGCCCGGGCAACTCATTGTTTATACATGTAGTCTATATCCCGTATTTAGGTACAAGTAAGGAGTTTAAAACCAAGCCGGCGCAGAATTCGGTTATGGAGCTGCGTAGTCTTGGCATTGTACCGGATATGATTATAGGTCGTAGTGAAGCCCGGCCTACCAAGTCTGTGGTGCCCAAACTAAGCCTATTTACCGGCGTTGATGAGGATGCTGTAATCCTGTTGCCGAATGCAAGAACAATCTATGAGGTCCCGCTCACGCTTGAATCCGCACACGCTGCTGAAGTTATTGCCGAACATTTGAACCTGTCCCGGCTACAGAAACCCGATCTAAAGTCCTGGCAAAGAGTTATAAAAAGTGCCTTAGCCAAATACCGCAAAACTGTAAAAATAGGGGTGGTTGCTAAATATATCGATAACCAAGATACTTACATTTGTGTGTTTGAGGCGCTGCGTGCAGCGGCTTGGGATCAGCAGGTTAACGTTGAGATTGTTTGGATAAAGGCTGAAAATCTACCAACGAGCAAAGAAGAACAAGCGCTTTTGAAAAACTTGGACGGGATTGTTGTCCCCGGTGGCTTTGGCCCGCGCGGCATTGAAGGTAAGATCTGGGCCGCGACTTATGCTCTCGATAATAAAATTCCATATCTTGGGTTATGCCTAGGCCTACAGGTTTCGTTAATAGCTGCTGCTCGTCGCGCAGGTCTAAAAAAAGCTAATTCAACGGAGTTTGATCCAGATACTCCAGACCCTGTAGTCAGTACAATGGCAGAGCAGGTTGGCAAAGAAAACACTGGTGGCACGATGAGATTAGGGAACTACACTTGTGTTTTGGATCGCGGTTCAAAGGCTCGGAAGATTTATGGCCAAGCTGAGATTATCGAACGCCATCGGCACCGCTATGAAGCAAAAAATAGCTATCGTGACCAATATCAAAAATGGGGGATCATAGCTAGCGGTATAAGTCCAGATGGCAGCTTAGTTGAGATGGTAGAAGCAATAGATCATCCGTACTTTTTGACAACTCAAGCCCATCCGGAATTCCGGTCCAGACCAAACAGGCCGCACCCTCTGTTTAGCGGCCTAATCAAAGCATCACAAAATAGATAGATTGACCAATTAAACTTTTTATGCTAAAATAAAGACTATTAACTGTCACTATGGTAGAAACTTTAGAATTAGCAAGTCCTGTTCCAGCTTACCAAGAACCAGAAGTAGTAACGACTGATACTCTAGAAGCCCAAGATTTATTAAGTCGTATAGCTACAGCAGATCCTCTAAATGCTGACTGGGAAAGGATGAGGTCTAACTTATCTGGATTCTTAATGCGTGACTGGGAGTTCGAATCTGATAATACCGTCAGGCAGTTACTTGAGCTCCGTAATTTTGTTAATACACAATTTCTAAACCGTGGACGGGCTGATGTGGTAATATCTGTGGCTGATGCAAGCCAGCCTATTGATATTCCTACAGATCTAGTTATGGGAACGCAAGGCTTTGATTCATGGGCAGGTCGAGCTCCTAGACACCTAAAAGATACCAAATTTAAAGACGGCACTTCCGCAAATATTCCTAGCATAAAAGCTATCAAACATTATGCTTCTAGGACCACTCCAATGCCGCCTATAAAAGAGATGGATATGTTCATTCAGCCAGATGGACAAATCTTTTTCAGCTCTACAAACGATGGTGAGCACCGACTAGCGTCGGCAATTCTAAGAGGTGACCCAAATATTAAAACCTACTCAATAAGAGTTCGTCACCTAAACCACGATGTTCTAAATAATCTTACTCGACGATAACTTCGGTACGCGGTACTGAGCGGCCAGTGAATCTTTTGACCCGGCGGTTGCTGAACTTAACTATTCCATCTTTAGCGGCGTGAACCGTATAATTTCTGGATACAAATGTGCCTTTGCCAGCACGTTTTGTGAGACCAACCTGTCGCACTAGTACGTCACCAGTTTTAACTTTTTGGCCACCAAATACCTTAAGGCCAAGTCTTTGGCCTGGGCTGTCATGTATATTCTTGCTGGTTCCGCCAGCTTTGGTCTTACTCATTATTTAACCTTATTTAAAATTAAAAGTTCGCGGGCGACAATCTGATTTTCACGATAGTAAATCAAATCTTCGTTGCGAACGTGCTTAAACTTTACCTTATTGTATCCCATATCTGTTAATTTATCAAGTACAGGTAGATGAATTAGTTCGCCATTAGGTTTTCGCCAGGCAGGTATTGCCAAGCAAAAAACTCTGTCTTGTTTAATTTGAGCTGACAAATTTTGCAAAAAATCCTTAATAGTCTTATTAGCTGTGTGAATATTTTGTTTTAGCATGTCCTCTGGCGGTAGTTTAGCAAAAGGTCTCCCTAAGTAAGCCTCTGATGCGACTGTCGTAAAGCGGGCCCAGTGGCTATCAGCAGCATCACCTAATTCGATCGACACGTGTCCAGTTGCTGCTGGTTGTCTTTCTGCAAGCCATTGCATATTTGTTTTAGCGTATTCAACCATCCGCCTATCTATATCTGTTCCGAGCACGCTATATCCCATTAGCAACGCCTCCTGCAGTATTACGCCGGTACCACAAAAGGGGTCAAGAATACGTACTCTTGAGGCTGAGACATCGGCGGGCAACCTGGAAACGGCTAAATTTATTATTATTTGAGCTAATTTAGGTGGAAGCATTCCGATTTTTGGATCACGTTTAGGCCTTGCCTGGTCACGAGCAGCGTAAGCTTCGATGTCCTGTACGAACATTGTTTGCGCTAATAATGTTTTAGAACCGTTAGCGATAAATAGAAGCTCCCATGCCCCTTTATGTGTTAGCTTATTGTGTAACACTTGAGCACTGTTCAAGGTTTCAGTTTTATTAGGCACAACCCTGACTGGTCGTCTAGTTTTTTTGATTACTTTTTTTATCTGAAGTGCAGAGCGGTTTATTTGCGACGCATTAACGTTTATGCCGTAAACACTTAAGCCAAGCGTAAACTTGCCCTCTGGTAGGTGCTCAAGATGGGCAGGGATTGTATCTACTAGATATTTAGTTAGCTTCTGCCAGTCTGAATAATTAAGTTCGGACAGTATGCGAGCGACTTTAATCGTTCCGCCTAAGTTTTTAAAATTGATCTTATCAGCTGGTATATTTAGCAAAGCGGCATTCTTGATAGGCTTGATATTATCGGAGCCATAAATGCTTTCAAGTTCAGCAACGCCAAGGGCAGGTTGCCTGCCTAAAATACAGATAGTTTTTGGTTCAAAATTACTCAATAGGTTTATTGTATACCATAGAACTCAGATAGCTTCCCCTAACAGAAACATAGTTGCCTGGTGTAGTAAGGTTTAAATTATCCGTATAAAATAGCCTAAGTATATGGAACAAAACTCGGCCACCCATAAAAAATCCAATTGGCGGCTTTATTTAACAGTTGGTACTTTTGCCGCACTGCTAATACTTATTTATACCTTACGTCAGGAGATTGTGGGTGTTATAAAAAACTTAGGACGGGTAAATACTATAGCTCTGCTACTGATTATTCCGATGGAGCTCCTTAACTATGATTCTTACTCTAGATTGTATAGAAGGCTATTTAAAACATTAGGCCACAAAGTAAGATACTGGCCGATGTTTCGCTTAACCCTAGAGCTTAATTTTGTTAATCACGTCCTCCCCAGTGGGGGAGTTAGCGGTATTTCATACTTTAGTCTGAGGGGGAGGGATTACGGCATTAGTACCGCCAAGTCAACACTAGCGCAGATTATCAAAACCTTCCTGCTGTTTATTAGTTTCCAGCCACTTTTGGTGCTCGGTTTGTTGCTTCTAGCCATGCGAGGACACGTCAATGATTTGGTTATGTTAGTGGCTACGTCAATTATTACGTTACTGGTCGTAGGTACTTTGCTTGGGCTTTATGTTATAGAGAGTCGCCGTAGAATCAATTCTACGTTGACCTATATAACTAAATTCCTTAATAACCTAGTAAGAGTAGTACGACATGATAAGACTGATGTTTTTGATATTAACAACGCCCAAAAAGCCTTTAATGAACTACATGACAACTACCAAGTCATAAAGAAAGACTGGAAAGGACTTAAGCGGCCATTTTTTTATATGCTAGTTGCCAACATAACTGAAGTTGGGGCAGTTTACGTAGTCTATATAGCCTTTGGTCAGTTGGTCAATGTTGGGGCGGTTATCTTAGCGTATGCAGTAGCTAATTTTGCAGGTTTAATCTCTGTGCTACCAGCTGGTATCGGTATTTATGAAACTTTGATGACAGCTGTGCTGGCTGCTACTGGAATACCGGCTGAGCTAAGTATTCCGGTAACTTTGATGTATAGAGTAGTTAACATGTTTATTCAACTAGTACCGGGGTATTTCTTCTACCAGCATGCTCTTAGTAAGCGAAAATCCACTTAAATGGCCGATCTAGTTTTTAGTCCATCTGAATTTGTAGCAGTTTTTAACCAGACAATCGAACAAGCATATCCTCAAGTAATTATCGAAGGAGAATTAAGCAATTTTAAAGTCAGCCGAAACCGGTGGGTTTATTTTGATATAAAAGACGAGTATGCCAGCGTTAAGTTCTTTGGCAGCGTTTATCAGCTTCCTGGGCCACTAGAGGATGGACTTCTGGTCCAGGTTATTGGGTATCCAAAGCTTCACCACCAGTTTGGCTTTAGTATAACTTTTCAGTCTATCCAGCCGGTAGGCGAGGGATCGCTCAAAAAAGCGGCTGACCTACTTTTTGCCAAGTTATCCGCTGAAGGGCTGTTTGCACCAGAACGAAAACGCCAATTGCCCCAATTGCCGCATAGAATCGGATTAATTACCGCTGCGACTTCTGCTGCCGCAGCAGACTTCTTGAAAATTATTGGCGAACGTTGGGCAGGACTAGAAATTCTATTGGCAGATGTGTTAGTCCAAGGGCAAGAAGCACCTGCACAAATAGTTAGCGCCCTTGAATATTTTGAGCAAATAACACCACTGGCAGATATACTTGTAGTAACAAGAGGTGGCGGTAGCACTGAAGACTTAGCGGCTTTTAATGATGAGCGGGTCGTTAGGGCTATAGCTGGTAGTCGTACCCCAACTTTAGTAGCCGTGGGCCATGAAATTGATATCAGTCTAGCAGAGATGGCCGCTGATGTTCGTGCCAGTACGCCTTCTAATGCTGCTCAGCTTGCTGTGCCCGACAAAAAGCATATTTTATCGCAAATAAACTATCAAAAAACCGCCATGCATCAGGCTATTAAGGAAATATTTGATTCAAACATAAACAATATTGCCGAACAAAAGAGATGGGTGGTGAAGACTATAGAAGATATAATTACCGACCGAAAAAGTCAATTGCTAGCTCTTAAAAAACTAATGAAGGTTTTTGATCCTAAAGCGGTGCTTAGGCGTGGTTACGCAATTATCACTAAAGGAACTAAACATGTTAAAAGCGTTAAGCAACTAAAGCAGGATGATTCAATTACGGCAGAGTTGTCTGATGGTACAATAAGCGCCATAGTGGGGAAGAGCAATGGCTAGGAAAGCTATAAATAAAAGCTATAGTCAATTATCAGATGAACTTACCAAAATCATTGAGTGGTTTGAAGGTAGCGAAGTGGATATAGACGAAGCCTTAGCCAAATACGAACAAGCAATGCGATTAATCGCAGAGATCGAGGACTATCTTAAAAACGCCGATAATAAAGTCCGGAAATTAACGGAGAAGTTTGATAAATAATTATGTGGTGGATTTTTTGGGCAGTATGGATTGTGGGCATACTCCTGGTATTGGCATACGGCGCCGTTCTGCCTTTTGGCGCTCCGTTTGTACCCACACTTAAAAAACAAAGCAGCCAAGCTTTAGACCTGATAGATCTTAAGCCAGGCCAGACATTTATAGATCTTGGTTGCGGTGATGGCAGACTGATTGCTGACGCGGCTAGCCGAGGGCTTAAGGCTATAGGGTACGAGCTTAACCCCTTTTTGGCATTTTTTGCTTGGTCCAGAACCCGTCGTTACGGAAAGCAGGTAAAAGTAAGGTGGGGTAATTTCTGGCGGGCTGATTTATCCGAGGCAGATGGCGTGTTTGTATTTTTAATCGGACATTACATGAAGCGTCTCGATAGGTTGTTGACACGGTGTTCCAGCGACCATCAAATAAGGCTGGTTAGTAACGCCTTTAAAGTTCCAGGCAGAAAGCTATCCGGCAAAAAAGGACCCCTCTTCCTATATGTTTACAAAGGTAGCTAAGTAATTTACCATAAGCGTATAAGATACAAAATTATTCATGAAAAAATTTGATCAAAAAGGTGGAGTGGCTCTTGTTCTCAGTGACATCTTTCTTGTCATTGCACTAATTGCTGCGATAGCTTTTGGCGCGTGGGCATTTACACAGAGACAGGACTACAAAAATAACGTTGATAAAAAAATAGCAATTGCAGTTGCCAAAGCTAGGGCTGATCAAAACACTAAGGATAATAATGATTTTGCCGAAAAGGAAAAACTGCCGACCAAGACATACAAAGGGCCGGACACGTTTGGTTCCGTAACGTTTAGCTATCCAAAGACATGGAGTGGATATATTGACCAATCCAGCTCTAGCGATCCAATCAAAGCTCTATTTTATCCCGACTTAGTGCCAGCAAATGCTTCACAGCAGGGCGGATCCCAGTATGCTCTAAGGGTAGACCTTGTGGGCCAAACATACGATCAAGTAATAAAAACATTTGATTCAAGTATTAAGCAGGGCGTGGTTAAAGCTACTGCCTACGTGCCTCCCCAAATGACTCAAGTCCCAAATGTCCAAACAGGCACTCGATTTGATGGTGCCATTGAACAGAAGACGCAGGGCTCAATGGTGGTCATTAAAGTTCGTGATAAAACTCTCAAAATCTATACCGAAGCCCCAAGTTTTATGGATGATTTTAATAACACCGTTCTAAAATCATTGACGTTTGTGCCTTAGTTACTAGATCAGGCCTTTAAGCCAGTGATATACTGACTAGTATTAACTTGGATTTCTGAAGAAGGGGTATGAGGAAAAGAGCAGCTAGTGTTGGTATTGAAAAACTGAACCCGATGGAGGCCTTGCTGGCGGCTCTTAGTGATGACCTGGCTCTGCCGTTTCTACAAATTAAATCGTGCCTAGAAGCTAATGCTCCGCGAGAGCAAATCTTTATGAGTATAGATAGCGGCTTACAGCTTATAGAGGCCTATAAGCTAACTCTCAGAATCAACAAGAGCATTGACGAGGTGGCTTATGAGCCTGTTGCTATCGGAGCTGTATTGCAAGAAATTGCACACGAACTATCACCTTATGCCAAGAAATATGCTACCGATATCGAGGTAAATGTTTCGGGTAAGCTCACGCCAGTTTTAACGCACCAACCAAGCTTGCAGACCGCCATACAAATTCTGTCAGCCAGTTTAATTAGGGCTCAGGTGGCACAAGTACAGAAGAAACGTTACAAGATAATATTAGGCGCCCACCGCACATCGGAAGCTTCTATTTCAACCGGGGTTTTTAGTAGCATAGATGGTCTAAGTGATAAAACTCTACGTAATGCTCGTTCTTTGACAGGTAAAGCACGTCAACCAATTACGGCTCTACCAACTGGGGCAGCAAGCGGTGTTTTAATTGCCGATATGCTTTGTAGTTCAATGTGGCAACCTCTTCGTGCGGCGGCTCACGGCGGAATGCACGGTTTGGCTACAATTATTCCAGTCAGTAAACAGCTACAGTTTGTTTAATGGCTAATGTCCTACTTATAGAATCCGATAAAATCCTGGCTGTTAATGCCTCTAAAGCTTTAAAAAAATCGGGCCATAAGGTTATCTGGCAGGTAGATCCGCAATTGGCCTTAGACAGCGCAGACACTAAGCTGCCGGATGTAATTATTTTGGATCTGATTTTAGCAAACAGAGGAGGTGTTGAATTTATGTACGAATTTCGTAGTTACCCTGATTGGCAGGCAGTACCGATTATAATTTTTAGCAGCCTCTCGCCTGAAGAGCTTCGGGGCGTTCTTAACGGATTTAATCATCTAAATATTAGCGCCTATCACTACAAGTCCTCAACCTCGCTAGCCCAGCTATCTGAAAGCGTTAATAGGGCAACGCATGCTATTTCAGTATGAAACAGGTTTCAACTCAGGGCATTTTGCTGAATCGTACAAACTATGGCGAAGCTGACCGCATCCTCAGTTTTATTACTAGAGACCAAGGAAAGATTAGCGTAATAGCCAAAGGCGTCCGCAAAGCCGGCGCCAAGTTAGCTGGCAGCATAGAACCCTTCAGTGTTAGCGATCTAACTATTGTTGAGGGCCGAGGGGAGGTTGGTACGCTTATCTCGGCCAGGTTAATTGAGCACTACGGGGATATAGTAAAAGACATTGATCGTACGCACACCGCTTATGATTATTTGAAGTTAACAAATAAAGCTACTGAAGCAAGAACAGAAGAAGCCTACTTTAATCTACTCCGTGAAGCACTAATGAGCCTTAATAGGCTTGAAGATGTACCCGAAGTTACATCATTGTGGTTCAGGATGCAGCTTATAAAGCTGGCTGGTCACACACCTAATCTAAAAACTGATGAATCGGGAGATAAATTATCAGAGCGCAATTTATACAACTTTGACTACGATAAAATGTGTTTTACCTTAGAGTCGAAAGGCGAATTTAATTCAGGCCATATTAAGTTTTTGCGCCTTGGCTTTGAAGCTAAAACGCCCAAAATAATTCAGCAAATAAAAAACGCTTCTGAATATGCCCAGCAAACTAACTCGTTAATTGATAGTGTTTTCCGAAGCTTCATCAGAAACTAAGCTGCAGCCTGACGCAATAAAACTACCTCAGCAGCAGCAAAAGTAGAGGATTTATACTCATCTACAAATTCAGCCGGTAAAGAAAGCCGTTCACCATCTTCCAGCTCATCATTGAGTTTTTTAGCCCATTTCTCCAGTGCTTCTATCTCTAACATTACTAGCCTATCCGGTGAACGACTGTCTTGTGTCCCAGCAAACTCTTCCATGGCTCTGGCGTCGCTAAATAATTTCCTCCCTGTTTTTAGATCCTCGGGGTCACCACTGGTCATTCTTATCGCTCCAATACGCGCCGAAACTAATGGGGGTATTATGTTTATTCCAGATGATGGGTAAACAAAATAAGCTGACTCGTACCAAGATGCTGCACGCCACGGATCTTCGGGCCAAAGCCAATCTCCAATTGCAATCCTTAGAGAGAAACCTTCAAATGTAACGAATTCCGGGATACCGTCTGGGAACTCTTCTTGCAGCTCTTCGTAACTACTCATGTTTGATTTTAGTTGTTAGACATTATTATAGGTCCAATATGGCTATACCGCAAAGCCGTATAAAAGCTTACAGAATTTTATAAAACAGTTTATAATCTGTTAAAGAGATGAATTTACTCAATCTGACAATTTGCTATTACTACGGTCAGGTCGATGGCCTTAGGGCCTAATATTCTTATTTCTATAGCATTTTGTTAATTTTAAGAGGTAAAAGATATGAGTAACGTCAATTTGGAAGATATTGTTAGCCTTTGTAAGCGCCGAGGGTTTATTTATCAGGCATCAGAAATTTACGGCGGGTTAGCCGGAACTTGGGATTACGGACCACTAGGCGCATTGCTAAAGCGCAATATTGTTAATGCCTGGCTGAAGTATTTTGTGCTCGGTTGGGACGATATGTATCTAATCGACTCTGCTATTTTAATGAATCCCAAAGTCTGGGAAGCCTCAGGACATGTTACTGGGTTTAACGACCCAATGGTCGTATGCAGCAATTGCCATTCTAGCCTTCGGGCTGACCATGTCGAGAGCAATAAATGTCCGGTCTGCGGTAAAGACGGCACACTCGGCGAAGCCCGCCAATTTAACATGATGTTTAAAACTAACATTGGCCCGGTAGCGGGTGACGACTCTACAGTTTATTTGCGACCGGAAACCGCTCAAGGGATGTTCACCAATTACAAAAATATCTTAGATAGCTTTTATCCCGATTTGCCGTTTGGTATTGCCCAGGTTGGTAAATCATTCCGTAACGAAATCAGCCCCCGCGACTTTATTTTCCGGGTTCGCGAACTAGAAATTATGGAGTTCGAATTTTTCATAAAGCCCGATGATTGGGAGAAATATTTCGAAAAATGGCGCGAAGACCAGCACGGTTGGTTTAAGCATATCGGGCTAAATACCGAGAAAATTAAGGAAGTTGAGGTATCAGCCGAGGACCGTGCTCACTACAGTAAGCGGACAATCGATTGCTACTACGAATTTCCGTCAATTGGCTTCGAAGAAATTACCGGCTTAGCTTACCGCACCGATTACGACCTAAGCCAGCATCAAAAACATTCAGGCAAAAATATGGAGTACCGACCCAAAGACGGTAGTACGCCGTTTATCCCCCATGTTATCGAACCGACATGGGGCTTGGACCGCCATGTCCTGGCTGTTTTATCAAATGCTTATTCGGAAGATGAACAGGGCGGGGAAAAGAGAATTTTCTTAAAACTACCTGCTAAGTTAGCACCGGTAAAAGTAGCAGTTTTCCCATTGCTAAAAAACAAGCCAGAGCTGGTTGAAAAGGCCAAAGAAGTCCACAAAATACTTAAAAAACAGGTCAAAAGCGAGGTTATGTTCGACGATAACGGTAATATTGGAAAGAGATATAGACGGCAAGACGAAATCGGTACTCCCCGTACGATTACAATCGACTTTCAAACTCTCGAAGATGATACCGTGACTATCCGCGATCGTGATACCACAGAACAAGTGCGTAACAAAATTGCTGATCTTTCATTCGAAAAATGAGAAACGCAGTTATCATTCATGGGAGGCCCGACAAAGATGAATACTACAGCCCAAATATGCCGAGTCTCAGCAATATGCATTGGCTGCCGTGGCTGCAGAGACAGCTGCAATTAAAAAACATTATCGCCCAGACACCAGAAATACCAATGTCTTTTAGGCCGGACTATAAAATCTGGAAAAAAGAACTGGAGCGCTTTGATATTACGTCGGAAACTATCCTTGTCGGTCATAGTTGTGGCGGTGGATTCTTGGTCCGCTGGCTGACAGAAAATAAAGATGTAAAAGTAGGCAAAGTTGTCCTGGTTGCTCCATGGATAAATCCGGATGATAATCCAGCAAGTGAAACAGGCGATTTTTTCCATTTTGAATTAGACCCAACAATAGCTTCACGAACTAAGGGGCTTATTATCTTCTTGTCCGATAATGATAATCAGCGCGGCGTAAAGGAAACTGTGCATATATTGAAAGACAAGGTTGATAAAATAGCTATAAAAAATTTCCAGAACTACGGGCACTTTTTGCTTGAAGATATGGGAACTGAAAAATTTCCAGAACTTCTTGAGGAATGCCTAGCAGAGAATCTCTAATGGTTAAGTAGTTATGAAATCTAATAAGTTAACCATTCAGATAAATAAATCACCGGGTGAGATTTTTGATTTTGTTACGGATCCAGCCAATACTCCGAAATGGATAGATTTTATAAAAAAAGAACGGACGAGCGAATGGCCACCTAAGTTAGGCACTATTTATAAGAACCAGGATAGTCACGGAGCATGGAGAGACCTAGAACTGACTGAGTTCAGAAAAAATAAAATGTTTGTCATGACTAACTGCGCAACTACCTACCATGTGAGATATTCATTAGTCCCCAGAGGTGATGGAATTACAGATCTTGAATATCATGAATGGATGGACGAAGGCGAGCTAGAAGATCCCTTTACAATCGAGCCTCTCAAAAAGCTAAAATCAATTCTAGAAAAGAGCGTAAAATAAAGAGTATAAAATCTTGGGAGTCCGCATGATTAAGCGATTTTGGCATGTTGGAATGGCGGTAAGAGATCTTGATAAAGCTGTAGATCAATACGAGAAGCTGGGATATACGGTCAAACACCGGATAGAAAAAGATGAGCCACGTGCGGTTATGGCAAGATTAGAACATAGGACCGGATCAACTATTGAGCTCTGGCAATGGCTTGAAGATCATTATGAGAATAAGTTCAGGGGGAATCACATAGCCTTTGAGTCAGACGACATAGATGATGACGTTTGGGCACTTGTAGAGAAGGGTGCTGAGGTTGTGATCCCTAAAACTACAGGAGTTATTACGACATATGCTTTTGTACGTGATCCTAGCGGTAACTACATCGAAATAGCACAAGGAGTAGAAGAATAGAATGATTACACGATTTTGGCACGTAGGTATGACAGTTGATGACCTTGATAAAGCCGTAGAGCAGTACGAAGTGCTAGGTTATAAAGTAACACAGAGGTTCGATAAGGAAGAGCCCCAAGCGATTGCAGCTCATTTAGAGCATCCAACAGGGTCGGATATCGAACTATGGCAGTGGCAAGATCGCCAGCATCTCCATGTTCAGTTTATGAAAAATCATATAGCATTAATATCCGATAATATAGACGATGATGTTTGGGCTCTAGTAGAGCAGGGCGCTGAGGTTGTGATTCCCAAGACAACTGGCGTTCTAGTAACATTTGTCTTTGTACGGGATCCAAGCGGGAACTATATTGAAATAGCTGAGGAGCGTACGTGAAGCTGGTTGAGACCTCTAGTTTTAAATTAGCAACAATTACGGAAGGAGACGAAAATTCTGAAAGAACGGCATTGGTTCTTCCAGGGCGACTGGACACTAAGGATTACGAACATATGCAAAGACTTGTGGAATTTTTGTCCACACTTGGATACTATGCGATGTCTTTTGACCCTCCTGGTACATGGGACAGCCCGGGGGGTATAGAGCTTTTTACAACTACTAACTATATCAAGGCTGTAGATGAGCTAATCGAGCACATGGGTAATAGGCCAACTTTATTGGCGGGCCATAGTCGTGGTGGTACGGTTGTTATGCTTGCAGGCCCAAAGAATCCGAACGTGACTCATTTAATATCTGTTAATTCATCCTACGGCGGGCCGATTGATGTTGATGTGCCAACTCCGGGGGAGCCAAAAGTTTCTTATCGTGATTTACCGCCGGGAACTACTAGGACCGCACAACAGCGCCGCTTTGACTTACCATACGATTACTTTATCGATGGCAATAAATATAATGCTCTAGATGGTTTACGTGCGTGCCGGTTGCCTAAGCTATTCTTCTATGGCACCCATGATTCATTATCAACTCCGGAAAGAGTTGGTCAAATGTACCATGCGGCTGCTGAACCTAAAATGATTCATGAACTTGATACAGAACATGACTATCGTTTGGGCTCTAAAGCTATCGACGAAGTAAACCGGGTTGTCGGCAAATTTCTTAGCAGGTATCAAGGTTGAGCAACATCTTCATAATAATTAGTAGTTTCTTTGCTGTTATAAGCGGCCTGCCATATATTCGCGACGTCTATCTACGTAAGTCTAAACCGCGCGAAGTTTCTTGGATTACCTGGGGACTTTTAGCAGCCATAGCAGCGGCAGCCTCTTTTTCTGATCATCAGTATTCAAGTGCAATTTTAAGTCTGTGGGTTGTTGTTATCACCTGGACAATAGCTATACTGGGCATAAAATACGGTGATCGGACATTTAAGCTACTAGATGGAATCTGTCTTGGCTCATCAGCCGTTGGGCTTATTCTATGGTGGGCCTTTAACTCACCCAGCATTGCTATAATAGCCAGTCTTAGTATTGATTTAGTTGCTGCTATCCCTACATTTGTTCATTCGTGGCAAAAGCCAAATGAAGAGACAATTTCATCATACTTTTTGGGACTGTTTGCTTCTTTATTTAGTCTCCTTGCTGCAAAAGATTTTACTATAACTGCGGTAGCATCACCAATTTACTACCTGATTGGGGATGCGGCATTAGTTTTTATATTAGTAACAAGAACTAAGTCCATTTTGAATAAAAATAAACACTAGCAATTGACGCTGTAATTTGTAGCTGGCATATTAATTTGCAATAACCTGGAGGAGCTATGCGAAGTCGTGGAAGTCTATGGCCGCTAATGCGTGCTGCAGTAATTTTTAGTGCGCTAGGCATAATTTTAACCGGAGTGACATTTGCTGCACTGCAGAGCCCGCCGGCAACACTATCCAATAATACAATTAATAGCGCTACTGCTGACCTTAGGATCGGCACATCGAATAACGGCAATATTCTTACAACTTCCGTGGCAGGCTATAGTTTTGACGGTGTAATACCAGGAGGCTCAGCTGCTCCTTCTAGTGGCAACCCGGTATATTTAAGAAATTACGGCAGTGCTAGTATGACGATTAAACTAGCTGTCTCTACAACACCATCTGTTGTAACGGTGGGACCAAGCGGCGCATCCGTTAACTTAAGTAAGGTTTATTTAGATATTACCAGAACAGATACAAGTACCGAGCAAAAATTTTCAATTAAAGATCTTATGGACGCAAATTCAACTGGCGGCTTGGCTTTAACAGATTCTTTGTCTGGTGGCTCGGTTGGTCAATATAGTCTAAGAGTTGTCATGGATGGCGATGCGTTTACAGCCCAAAGCTCCACGATTTCCGGAATTAACATTATCTTCACGGGTGTTGGCATCTAACAGCGGTTATGATCGTTAAATTTTTCAGCTCCATTTTATGGCTAGTGGCTATCGTATTTATTATCACAGGAATTTACGGTCTAAGTTTATTTCAAGCAAGAGACCTACAGCTTTATAGCATATCTGATAATGCAGCCTCACCAGCTTTACATAGCGGGGATTTAGTAATCTCTAATAAATTTCCTATTCAAGCTGGGAAGGCTCCTGAGTCAAAGCAAATTGCTACTAATAAAATTGTTATCATCCCATCTGCAGGTTATGCTTTCAGTTTGCTTCATCGACCATCAGTGTTGATAACTTTTGTCTATCTACCGGCGCTCATAGTTTTAACCGTAGAGTTAAAGCGGTTAATAAAACATTACACATATAAACCATATAAATTTTTTCTAAAGCCTTAATTTAAATTCCTGTTAGACAAGTCTACAGCTATTTAAATCTTAAAGATGTATTATTAAAGCAGATGAATGAACGCTCAAAGGCGCGAGTTTATGCCTTCATAGACAGCCAAAACGTAAACGTCAGTACGCAAAAATTTGGCTGGAAGATGGACTGGCGTAAATTCCGTCGTTTTCTAGAAGATAAGTACAACGTTAACCAGGCATACATGTTTATTGGCTATGTGCCGGAATATCAAGACATGTATGAATTTTTACATGACGCTGGCTACTCTATTGTCTTAAAACCAACCTATGATCTTACAAAGCCCCGTGAACTTGTTGCTACCCCTCAGCCCGATGAAAAAACCGAAGAGGACGAAAAAAAACCAGTGAAGGGAAACGTTGATGCCGAACTAGTCCTTTGGGCGATGAAGGAGATTAAGAACTATGATAAAGCAATTATTATAAGTGGCGATGGCGATTTTTACTGTTTAGTTGAATATCTGGAGCAAAGGGGTAAGCTAATGAAGCTAATGCCGCCCAATGTTCACTACTCAAGCCTCTATAAACCCTACAAGAAATATATAGACCATTTGGGACATTACAAACGGGAGCTTGCATACCGTGATCGAAGACAGAAGAAGTAGAGTAATTATCTATAAGGTCCAATTTTTGCAATGTTGGCTAGACCCCTCTATACTCATAAATAACAATTAACGTGGTGGGAGGGGGTCAGAATGGCTGAACTGCCAGCACGCGAACGAATTATACTAGCTGTTGACACATCGTCGGAGGCTGCAGCAGATAGATTAGCAAGAACGGCAAGCGAGGCTGGCGCAAGATTCGTTAAGTTGGGTCTACAACTATCTAGTGCAACTAGTTGGCGTCAATGCTCTGAACTAGCAGCTAAACATGGCTTAGATTGGGTTGCTGATGCAAAACTAGACGACATTCCAAACACTGTGGCTGAAACCGTAAAGAATATTGCTTCGCTTGAACATCCTCCATTTGGTATTACGATGCATACAACTGCTGGGCAGGAAGCTATGCGAGTTGCTCAAGAGCAAGCCGGAAAGATAAAGATGCTAGGAGTAACAGTCCTTACCTCAATTCCTCCAGAAGAAGCCACAGAATTATTTGGACAAGATATAAACGTAGAGGACATTGTCACAATCTATAACAAACTATTAGAGAACTCTCCAAATTTACAATTAGCAAGTAGTGACGAACTGGGATTTGACGAAGAACTAAAATCTATTCTAGATACTTACATGCAATCGAAGGCTGCCGAGCAAGTCGGAGAAATAGTACTAAAACTCGCAACAAAGGCAGCGGTTAGTGGGGTAAAAGGGGTTGTTGCTTCACCGCTAGAAGTTGGATTGATAAAGAGAAATCCAGACACAAAAAATATGTTTGCGATGATACCCGGAACTCGATCGCTTTCCGCTGATGCCCAAGATCAGGTTCGTATTGGAACTCCCACTCAAGCAATCATAGATCGAGCTGACCTTTTAGTCATTGGGCGTCAGATTACTCAAGCAGAAGATCCGGCTCAAGCATATGAAAACCTAGTATTAGAGATAGAAAGGGCAGCGTAATGCCATTACCTCAATATCAAGAAGAAAAAATTGCAGTAGGAATGTTCGATAGGGGTCTACTGGGGTTTCCCGAAGGAGGGATTACTTTAAAATCAGGCAGACAGTCGCCCTACTATTACAATATGCGCGGTAGCTTATCTTTTAGCAGGAGGCTGGATCGAGAAGGCGTAATGTCTATTGAGCGTCAAAGAAACTTTAGACATGCACTTGCTGGCGGATATGCTGTTAGATTTTCAGAGATAGTGCAACCCATCGATCACGTTTTTGGAAAGGCTCAAGCTGCAACAGCTCCAGCAGCTGTCGCTGCATATGAGGCCGGGTTATCTTATATATGGGAACGTATTGATGAGCCCAGTAAGACTTATGGCTATCATCAGAAAATTGAAGGTGACTATGAAGAGGGTGAAACTATATTAATGGCTGATGATTGTGTCACTGATGGAGCATCAAAAGTCGAAGGATCAAAAGTACTAGAAGCTGTTGGATTAAGACCTGTTGCGGTTACTCTACAGCTAGATCGAGAAGAAGGCGGAGTTCAAACTCTCGAGAATCGATATGGATTTGAAGTTAATTCCATTACCACGATTTCTAGAGCAGCTGTTTTCCTGCTGGAAAACAGACGAATAGGCAACAGTCATATTGAGGCATTAGCAGCTTATCATGAAAAGCTAAGAGCTGATGGGATGGTTTCCACTTTTAGAAACTTAGCGTAAGCCTTAAACATTTATAAATAGAGAAAAATGGGTAATAGATTACAAGACATAGTATTAGTCAATGTTGAAGAAACCAATAGCTGGAGAACTTATCCAGTTGATCTTTCCAAAGTAGCTCAACCTATGGATGGTGATTTTACTGGTAAGAATTTTCTTTGCATGGAACAGCTTACTTCTGCAGATATTAATGTGTATCTTACGGAGGCAGATGCTGCCTACCAAGTTTACATGGACCCATCTCAGCGCGGTATTAATTTATTGCCATTTGTAGTTCTTACCTCTGTTATGCGTCAAGAATCCACTAGGACTGGTGGCAGTATGACTACAGCAATAGAAAAGCTCGGTGGGGTTGGTCACTTAATTAGCGGCATGAAAAGCTCTAGTGAAGCCAAGGGAGAATCAATCCCAGATTCCTGGGTAGCTTTCGCGACACAGTCTGACCTAATAGGAACTCGGACACCTGAAGAATGGGGTCCAGCGTTGGCTGCAAGCGCTATTCATGAAGCAATTGATAATCAAACGTTAGCGAGGCATGTACCGGTCATAAACTTAGGAGACGGGGAGAACCAACATCCTACCCAGACAATTGGCGATTTATTAACCATAAAGAAACACTACAGTGGCCTAGACGGGCTCACAATTGCAATTGTCGGCGACCACGAGCGATATCGGGCACATCATT
The DNA here is from genome assembly GCA_035650795.1 of Saccharimonadales bacterium (SeqCode). Classification (GTDB taxonomy): domain Bacteria; phylum Patescibacteriota; class Saccharimonadia; order Saccharimonadales; family UBA10212; genus 2-01-FULL-49-22. Next base: position 1,171 of record DASRGY010000063.1, on the reverse strand, counting down.
CATTAGCATTGGGTGCTGCAGCTATGGGGATGAAGATCATAGCTGTCGAATCAGCTGTTGCGCGCATGCCCCAATCGCTAGTAGATGAAGTTAGTGCTAGCCTAGTAGTGCGCACTGAAGATCTTGATAGCGCTATGGCCGATGCCGATGTTTTATATATGGGAAGGAAGCCAGATGAATACAAGCGGAAAGGCAAGGAAGAGGAGGAACGAAACCGTAAATTAGAAAAAGCTTACGCTGGGTGGACTGTAGACCGTGCAAGACTTCAAAAGATGAGACCGGGTACTATAGTCATGCATCCACGCCCAAGACGAAATGAACTACATCCGGATGTGGATAGCGATCCAAGAATGCGTGACGTCCAGCAAATGGAACTTATGATTCCTGCTCGCATGGCAATTATTGCCCTGCATTCGGGCAAGTCGATAATAGAAGCGGTCCAGAGAAGCTAAACCTAAAAAGTCAATAAATTATTATAACCAGGTCTAACTTGACCTCTTAATATAAACGGGTCACTACCAAGCGACGCTAAACTACCTTGGCCATTAATTGTCATCGATGCTAGTTTACCGAGCATCGCAGGAGTTTCCGGAGATTTTTCGAAAGGGTTAAACCCGTATTCTGTATACCTTCCAGCTTCTTCCGCGGTGGTGGACTTTAATTCGTACCTTGTTTTTGTAAAAAAAACTGGCAAGTGAAAGCGTCTTATAGGATTTGATACTATTCGCTCATATAGCTCGGTTTCAGTAAGCAGACCATCTTCTATAACAGCCTGTAAGAAAAGAGGCATAAAAACGTCATGGTTTGTAACTCCAAAAGCCGGATTATCAATTCCTTGTCCGTCAGGCCCAAACTTATCTGCGTGTCTGTGAGGAGCGCAATCACTAGCGAAAATATCGATATGCCTTAAGTGCTGCCATAAAAATTTTCGATCGCTTTCAGTCTTTAAACTTGGCTTCATACATCCAAGTGGACCTAGAGCTTCTCGTGTTTTCTCCGTAAGAAACAGATGATGCGGCGTTGCCTCGCATGACACATCCTTTCCATCCTCCTTTGCGCTTATAACTGCTTCTAATTCTTGTTGTGAAGACACATGCGCAACGTGTACTGGTATATTAGGAGGCCACTCAGATAGTACCTCTGCAACATCTTCGTCTTCCAAATGTAGAAC
>DASRGY010000062.1:0-9456 GCA_035650795.1 Saccharimonadales bacterium (SeqCode) | reverse complement strand
CCAAAACAAAAATTTTTTCAATCGTAGAGGAATCAACAAATATTACTAAATTGCTCATGTCTGTTTTTGATCAGTTAAGTAGATTATACATCTCATATATTGGCTTAGCTACCGCTTTTTGGCGTAACGTTAAAGTTATTTATCAGCATATGAGCAAGGTCAGCAAATAATGGCATAGCAGCTGTGCTCCCAGCATAACCTGGGATTTTAGGCTCTTTAACGTCCACCATAATCACGTATTGCGGTTTATCTCCGCCCACAAAACCTATAAAAGCACCATTAAACCGGTCGCCATAGTAGCCCCCATCAGGACTTGGAATCTGGGCTGTACCAGTTTTGCCACCAACACTATAGCCATCCGGAAACTTCATAAAGCTAAACCCCTGGTCGAGTTTAGTTTGAGTAACCCCTTCCATCAATGCCTGCATTTCCTGGCTGACTTTCTCCGAAACAACTCCCCGCTTAACCACCGTCGACTGGTTATTGTTTTGATTTGAACCTGTTACCTGGTCGACTAAATGTGGCCTATAGTATGTCCCGCCGTTTAGGACAGAAGACAGTGCTGCTGCCATCTGCAGCGGCGTAACAGTTACTGCTTGTCCAAAAGACGTATTGGCATATGTGAGTTGCAAGGCATAACCTTTATCTGGCTGAGGCACATAGCCCGCAGCATCATAACTCTGTTCTATACCTGTAGGCTTGCCAAATTGGAAATGATTAGTCATGTAGTCATACCATTCATCGCGTGCAGTCTGGTTGACCTCACCTGTTGTATGGCCCATCTGCATCAACATCCAAGTAGCTCCGGTGTTCATAGAGAGGTCAAGAATCTTTGCGACATTGCTTGGCCCTGCTCCGCCATCCTCTTCGACATTTTTAACAATATGTCCGTCCAGCGGCCATTGCCCTGGATCGAAGTAACTGGTAGTAGGAGTAATAACTCCCTGATCAAGCGCAGCACTGGCTGTCAGAACCTTCATAACTGAACCTACTTCAAAGGCATCGCTAACCGCATTATTATTAAATACCGATCCGTCTGTTACATTAAAGAATTGGCTAGGATCATAGGTGGGATAATTTGCCATGGCTTTAACGGCACCGGTGTTAACATCCATAATCAAAGCGCTGCCACTTGGGCTTTTGGAATTTTTTACATCTTGGTCTAAATACGACTCGAGCTGTTTCTGCATACCAAGATCTATAGTCAACAGAACGTCACTACCATTTTTAGGATCAATTTGAATATTGTCCTTGCTTGCTGCCAGAGGAACGCCGTTCACATCAGTTATGGCCTTTAAAGTGCCCACCTTGCCAGATAGAGCAGAGTTTAATTCCTGTTCTACACCGTATCTACCTTTCCCGTCGTTATCCACAAAACCTAGCAATTGAGAGGCTAGTGAAGCCTGAGGATATATCCTGTACTCTTGTGGTTGCGTACCTATACCTGGCAATTTAAGTGCAGTTATTTGATCCTTCTGCAAATCTGAAAGCTTTTTTTCTAATATGGCATAGCGAGTATTCTGCGCCTTCATCAAGTTTGCATACTTAACTGCGTCGCCGTGTGTTATAGCGGCTAATTTTAAGGCAACTTCAGAAGGTTGCTTGATAAATGTCGGGTCGGCATAAAGTGTATATAGTTTTTGGTTCAGAACAAGGGGCACAGGAGTACCGTTTTCATAAGCTTTTATAAGACCCCTTTCAGCAGGTATAGAGTATTCTTTGAGTTGGCTTGCTAGAGCTTCAGCTCTGTAATGATCATGTCTGATGACTTGCAAGTAAAAAAGTCTAGCAATAAAAACTATCAATACAAATATTAGAGCGGCGTACCATACCTGGATACGCCAACTAGTATAAAGACTGGTTTGGTTTTGCCTTTTGGGCAAGTTTCGGCTCATCAGCCAAATGTTAATGGATAGAACCGGCGGGCGCAACCGACACTAAGGCTTTAGCAGCATCGCTAGCAGCAACCCTATCAAGAGATTGTAGGCGCGCAGCATTGACCTCTAAATCGGCCTTCTGGGATTTAAGTTGAGCCTGTGTTTCTTGCAAATTATTAATAGTGTAGCCATAGCTGTTAGTCTTCGTAACTTGTGTTAAATACAAAAGTCCGATAAGACAAGCTAGGACTATCAGGACAACGCTATTGCTAATTGGACCAAGTACCTTTGTGGACTTGGCAAAAGTTACGCTATTTTGGTTACGGCGCAAATAGCCTCTGCGGCTAGCAGCTACTGAACTTGAATATGTCATATTTTTGTTTTTTACCTAACCTGTTCCCCGCACCTTTTAACGGGTGCGGGGCTTCCCGAATTTATCGGCTAAGGGGCGCGAACCACCCTAACCTGGATTTTGTACGCACGGGATTGGCTTTGTACCTTAATAGGCATTTTAGGTCGTACTCTACCCTTTCTTTTTGTTTTTATTTTGCGGCGGCCCGTAGTTTTGCACTGCGAGCACGCGGATTGGAAGCAATTTCATCTTTAGTTGCCACGACTGGTTTGGTTGTAAGGATTTTTAGTTCTCCTCCATAGTTACTGTTTGAGTGCTCATTTAGGAAATGTTTTACTAGACGATCCTCTAAGCTATGAAAGCTTATGATCACTATTCTGCCGTTATTGTTGAGCAGCTCAAGCCAAATAGGCATTGCCTTTTCCAACTGCTTAAGCTCGTCGTTAACAAATATTCTGAGTGCCTGAAAAATGCGTGTTGCTGGATGGATACGGCTCTTGCCTGACCAAACCTGGACAGCTATTGCAGCAAGTTGATCTGTTGTTTTTATAGGTCTCCGGCGGACTATTTTTTGGGCAATCTGCCTCGCCTTAGGCTCTTCCTCGTAATCAGTGAAAATATCGACTAGTTCTGATTCTGAAGTGCTGTTAACCACATCTGAAGCTGTTAACTCCTGTCGGCTATCCATTCGCATATCAAGCGGTCCGGAGTGCTTAATCGAAAATCCTCTCTCGGTACTATCAAAATGCTGTGAACTTGTACCAAGATCTGCCAGGATCATGTCAAATTTTCTGTTTTCTTTTTGCAGCAACTGCGAAGCAGAAAGAAAGTCCTGGTGTAATATCCGTACTTTCTCCCCCTTAAATAGTTGCTCTAGTTCTCGAACTGCTTCGATATCTCTATCAACAAGGACTACTTTTTGTGAGTTTCTTGTCTTCTCAATCACCTTAGCAGCATGGCCGCCATAACCAGCAGTCACATCTAAATATGACTTCCCTGTTTTTGGCTGCAGATACTCAAGAACTTCCTTAAGCAAAACCGGCTGGTGTTTTAACATATTTTTATTTTACTAACAATTTTTTGTTTTTATGGAAGCCACCTGTTCAGCAGTCAACTTTTTGTTTTTGGTTGTTTTTTTGTTTTTGTTTATCTCGCCTTAGTTTTAGACGAGAATTTCGGAGCTTAGGACGCGAATAAATTCTTGTCTTAGGCTCCTAAAAGTTCTTTGTGAGAGACTTTGTGAGGTGGAGTTTTGGGAGGTGTTATTGGAGTGAAAAAGGTGCTAGGGTTTTGTTAACGATGGACCCCTATAGCCACCGGTTGACTGCCAAACAGCTGACTTCCATGATCAACTTGCTAAATTTTTAAGTTACAAAGGACTGATCTACAGCGAGCTCTGATGATGTTTTGCATGTCGCTCAGCGATTTCTTTACTTGTCGCTTCTGCTAGTGCTGATTGTGTTGACGGTGTCATTAATCGCCAATACTTGCCGGCCCGCACTGCAACAACTTCGCGGTCAATACCCGCCCAGTCAAGCAGATGCTGCTCAATGGCAATTCGGCCTTGCTTGCCGTCAATCTCTCCATCAATTTTGCCCATCCGGAAGCGCACGTTTAAATCAGCCGTGACTTCATCGAGAATATTTCCGATAAGCTGCGGCTCAACTTCCTTGTCCCAGATGTCTTTGGGATAGAGATGTAGATAGTTTTTAAAACCTCTGGTAAGAACTACCCCGCTCTCAAACTCGGCTCGCAAGTCGGCTGGTATTGTCAACCGCCTTTTGTCATCGAGTTTTCTGACGAAGTAATCTCCCATGGTCTCCTTACTGCTAGTGGTTTTTGTTTTTTAGAGTAGACTATTTTGGCCTACCCACTTTTACCCACTAACTTGAATATACTACCCACCCTCACCCACAACAAGAGTAATTAATAATAAAGTGGTGTTTTACAACACCACTTATCCACAGATTAAGATCTAGCAAATTGAAGCGCTAAATATAGTGTAGTTTGGGATATAGCCAACGCTACTTCCCAGATGAATGCGTAGGCGTATTTTTGTGGTCCCAAGGGGCATGCTCATGAAAACCATACTTGGAGATACCCCAGATGGCTGCAACAGCTACAGCACCAAGAGCTAATGGCTTAGTTATTCGCCAAAGTAAATTAGTCTCATGACTAGATCTTGAGTGTCTAGATATGGGACGATACTCGGGATGAATCTGGTGAACTACAGGCGCCGGGCTGTGAGTCTCTACAGGTTCTATACGAGTAGGTTCCTCACTAAATCCATAATGCTGAGCTAGTATATTTGGGTCTAATGTGGGTTTTCGCGACATGATTATATCTTAGCACATATTTTTAAAAAGGTCAAGCTTATCTTAAAGTTTTGATATCCAGGAGGCAAACCACTTTGCACTAGGCCTTATGGTGCGCCTCATTCCATGCTTACGGTCAACAGCCACTAAACCAAATCTTGGCCACCAGCCTTGTGACCACTCGAAATTATCTAATAGACTCCAATGGAAGTAGCCTTTTATTATTACGCCTTCACTCATTGCTCTCTCCATGGCTACAATTGTTTCTTCTAGCCACCAGCGACGATATTGATCATGCATATCAGCAACTCCATTCTCTGTAATAATTATCGGCTTTTCATAATGGGCCCAGGCTCTAAGAAGAAGTGGGTACAGCCCTTCTGGCTCCATATACCAGCCAAGATCGTTTATGGGTAGTTTAGGATCTTTACGCTTAAACCAGCCATCATAGTAATCGGTAAAGTAGTAATTTATACCGATAAAGTCCTGTTCTCTGCGAGTTATATGTAGGTACCACCAGTTCCAGGCAAAACGCATGATTTTAGTTGAGAGCTCATCAGATAAGTCGTGAGGATCTTTGGCTTGAATATTGGCTAGTTGTGCTGCAATACCTATCTGCAAACTTGGCTTGGCCATCTTAAGAGAATAGTAGGCGTGCTTGTGAGCTCTGACTAGATTCCAATATACCCGCATCATGGCAACAACATTTTTCTGTTGAGGCGGCCATAAGCCAAGCAAATAGCCATAAGTAGCATATATATTTGGTTCGTTAAGAGTGATTACGTACTTTATATCATGGATAAATTCCTTCTGGATGAGATGAATGTAACGTTTAAAATACTTCAGGTTACGGCGATGCTTAAAGCCACCGCGAGCCGCAAACCAAACCGGTAAACTGGTGTGCCAGATATTTAATACAGGTTCTACTTTTCTTTTCTTTAGTTCAGATATGTAGCTTTTATAGTGATCAATTGCCTCCTGGTTCCATTGGCCTTCTTCGGGTTCGATCCGCGACCACTCCAGGCTAAACCTAAAGGAGTTGAGATTAAGTTTATTTAATAAATCAAAATCTTGTTTGTATTTGTCGTAATGATCGACTCCTCTACCGCTGATATAGTTTTGTGGATCTTTAGCATCTTTTTCAATCTCTGGCCAGACTGGTGTTTTCCAGCGCCATTTTAGTAGCTTCTCGGCATTTTCTGCCAAGTAGTCTGCATTTTCCTTTTCCCATATAGTCCATTGATTGTGATTACCGCCTTCGACCTGGTGACTTGAGGTGCTAGCGCCCCATAAAAAATCCTTGGGAAATAATTTTTTTGTTTCTTTTTGCATTACCAGTATTGTAGCAAATAACAGATGGGCTTAAGCAATTTGAGATACTCTAATTTTATGTTATAATATAGATCATCACAGAGGTAAGGATGGCAGAAAATAATATAGAGACAGCTGAAATATTGAACCGGCCCGATTATTATTATGATGTTAGACAAAAAAAGTTGCTGGTTTTTATGGGGCGAGCAGCTCTTGAGGAATTCGAGACATCTAATATCGATACTTATTTAAAAACCTTGGAGAGAATGGGCCGAGTAGCTTTAGTGGAGACTACTGAAGATTCTGATTTGAGGTTAATTGAGGAAAGTCAAAATTACATTAAACTTTCTAGAGCGTTACTAAATAATACCGCTATATTATCTGATGTGCCTGAGCCACTGGACACTTCTAACTGGGATAAAGCAAGATACATAAATTACGCATCCTGGTTGTGGTCAGTGCTCTCTGATGATGAGCGTGAGAATATGTCTCTCCCCACATTATTTGATAGAGCGTCTGATCTAGAGCTCGGGCCTAACTATAGGAAAACATCCGCTAAATTCTATAAGGAAGGGTTGAGTGGTCTATATGTACCTGCAGGCATTGGTGAGGTTAGGAGGAGGGCTTTTGATAACTGGAGTATCGAAGACTTTGTATCTCATATGATAAATATTAGGATGCAAATTCGGAAAAAGCCAAGTAAGCAGGTGTTATTAAAAAGGATAAATCAAGATAAGCTTAAAGAACCTTCTCCAGAAATCATAGTTAAAAGGCTTGGCTCATTACGTACGCTTCATGAACTATCAGGAGAAATAGTCGTGGATGGCTGGGAGGAGAGAGATTTCTTAGACTGGGGAGTAAAATGCATGATTGCTAATAATGGAGTGATTCCCAGTGAAGTCGCAATAGACTACCTGTCACAAAAAGGCTTTGGGCCCGCATCCAAGACTATTCAGAATCATTTCAAATCTATTAGCAAATATCAAAAACAGCTTCAAAAAGCTTATCGAGATAGGTGTAAAGATACACAAGAACAAGTTATTTACATAAAAATGAAATTATCTAAGCTAACTACATTTATGGATTTATTTGCAGGTACGACCTCTGACCATGAGAAAGTCATGCGACTTTCTCGTTATAAACTTATTTCAAGCGTGGAGCTACCTTTTAATGAATTGTTGGATAAGGAAGAGAGGGTGAGGCTATGCAAAGAACACCATGGGCTAGATTTTATTATAGAACTACTAGAAATAAATGAGAGACTAAGTAATAGGTCTGATACGCCTTGGATAGCTAATTACCTTCTTACAAACTCAAGACGACTGTTCCTTGATTCTTATAGAAAGAAGTTGCGGATTCCTGACGGTTCCACAGCATCAAATAAGGAAAAGACACCAACAGATTATGTCTAAATCATCTAAATAAGCAGTTTAGAACTAGCGACTGAGCTCATCTAGATTGTTCATATCAGCTGGAGATAAACTAAAGTCAAATACTTTGATATTACTTTTAATCCTTTCAGGTGTAGCGGATTTAGGAATAGGGATTGTACCGTGTTGAATAGCCCACCGTATAAGCACCTGAGCCGGGCTTTTGCCCATTCTCTCAGCTATATCCGTTAGAGTGATGCTGTTAAGGGCATGGCCTCCTGATAACGGGCTGTAGGCTTCTACAACTACTTTATATTTTTTACAAAACTCTAGAATGGGACGTTGTTCTTCATATATATAAGGGTGAAACTCAATTTGATTTACGGCAGGTGGTTTTTCAGATGACTTTAGCAACTCTTCCAGATGTTCCACGCTATAATTAGAAACGCCAATATTTTTTGCTCTGCCTTCTTTATGAATCTGTAGCAGAGCTTGCCATGCTTCTTGCCTTTTTCCGCTATCTTTACCCGGCCAATGAAGTAGATACAGGTCCACATATTCAAAGCCTAGTCTTTGCAGTGAATCTTCAAAGGCCTTTAGGGCTCCCTCATATCCGTAGTCACCAGGCCAGAGTTTTGTAGTTACAAAAATTTCTTCTCTTGGTACTGAGCTTTTACGGACAGCTTCGCCCACACCATGTTCGTTAGAATAAACTTTAGCCGTGTCTATTAAACGGTAGCCCGTAGTTAGGGCATCAGATACCGCCCCCACCACTTCATCACCCTCAGCCAGATTCCAAGTGCCAAATCCTATAATAGGTATTCTGGCCTCGGTGTTTAATTTTATTGTTGGAATATCTAACACAGTCTCAATTTACTATTTAAACTCTGTTACTGTCTGTAAGGTAAATTGCTAACTAAGCGAGTATACAGCTCTATTGAGCTATCTCTGTCGGCGTAAGAACTATGCTATTTCTTCAAATTCCCTTAAGAGACGATGGGTATCTTCATGCCAGCCGTCTTCAATCTCATAGTAGAATGTTGTTCCGGCGCCCGCTACAGCCCCGATATCCATAAATCGCTTAAGTGTTTCAGCAGCTCTAATGCGTTTAGCTTCCCAGTTGGCAACTCCACTAGAAGCTACTACTCCTATTTTTGAACCATTTAATATTCTAACAGCCCATTCAACCTGTTTGGCGACTTGATCTGCCACAGCTGGACCACTCTTACCCCCTGTATTGCCTTCTATAGTTAAGACTGGCTTACCGTCCTTGATGGGCTTATACCCACCCCAAGTGTTTGGGGCCCATATTCCCCCAACAGTCCCCGCTGATTCAACACCACGTAAAACAGTTTTAGCCATGTCATATGAATCCATAGGAGCAATTCGTAAATATATATCAAGACCAGGATATTTTTCTACTGGTGGTCTTAAACCTCTTAAAACAAGGTTAGTCATCTTTGGATTTCTGGTTAAAAGTTCGTGTCTAACCTGCCCCTCCAATATTACGTTAGGGCAAGCGCCATTTAAGATAATTCGTCGAGCTCCTGCAGCTGCAAAGCTATGAACAAGTTCTAGTGTTTCTGACACAGGATCATCACTAACGGGCGCTACGTTATAAACAACTTCTTTTCCGTGTGAAGCAGCAATTCTGTTCATTTCGGGTATTTGCCGCACTACCTCGTCTCTGCCCAGATTGGGCATACCAAGACTGTTGCCTGTTTCCCCGCTGACTGGATCGTGGCAATAATCAACAAGCGGTTCATCTGTTTCTGGATCTATTATTAACTCTCCTGTAATGGGATCTTTTTTATTGCCATATCTTTTTTCTAATGTATAAGAGCCTGCCTCTACCCAGCCCACCCCGGTTCTGGCCATTGCCTCAACATCCTCTACTGTTTTTACAACACCGCCAGCATTTCCCCACGGCGAAGCAACTTCCATCCTACCTATGTGCCAAGTTTGTTCAGACATAGCCCCTCCTTAATTAACAATATTATTGCATTTTAACGAATTTGATACTACTAATGCTTGTGCTATCACACTCTGTATTGAATAATAACAGGAGCATGGCTGAAAGAGGCATCCACATTGAACAGGGATCAGGAGGTGTTCATTATGCAGTTATAGATGGCCCAATTACTGATATCCATATGCACCCGCGGATTTTTGATGCTCGTTTCTATGGCCAAGAAGAAAACCCAAATGGTAAAGCCGGAATTCACCCTTAT
>DASRGY010000061.1:0-9031 GCA_035650795.1 Saccharimonadales bacterium (SeqCode) | reverse complement strand
CGCTTTTGACTATCTGCTACCGAATAAATTCGCAGTTGCGGCGCATTGCCTGAAGGTCTTATATGGGCAATATCGCCATTTTTGAAAATCATACGCACACCGTCCAATGTGTCTATTTTATTTATGCCAACAAAACCCTCATCAGGACGGAAAAAGGCTGCTAGCTCGAGTCGATTTTTGGATGAGTCTTCCGAGAATTTATTTAGAATAGCTTGGCTATTTTCAGTCGGAAAATTGTCGATAAGACCGGCAGCAGTAAACCGCTGCGGCAAGCTCTCAAAGAGCTTGGAAAGCTTTAGTTTTTTTTGAGCGGCAGACATTAACACGCAAACGATCGGTAAGAAGGCGTCTCTTGTCGGTAAAGCCAGTAAAGTAGATGACCCGACTTTAATCTCACTGCCCGTTAAAAATCCACCATTTACTTCCCAGCCAACTACAGGAATATTGCCATCTTTTTCTGCTTCTTCCATAGCCGAGACTACGTATGGAGATCCTATCTTTGTGTGAATAACCTTAATATCCTGGCCATTAAGCCATACATCAACCGCATCGCTGGCACTAATCGGTACAGCTGCAGCCTTAGCCTTTAAAAATGCTGCTGTCACAGCTCCAACCACATCACCACGGTGGAACATTCCACCTTCATCGATTACAAATGGCCTGTCACTGTCGCCGTCAGCCGAGACTATAGCGAAACAGTCCGGATATTTTGCACTGAGGGATTTAAAATATGATCTATTTTCTGCGGTTACATTCTCGGTATCAATAGGAATGAACGTCTCCGAACGATCAACCGGTATTGCTTCTGCGCCAAAACCTTCCAGTAGCTTTACTAATAGATCTGCAGCTACAGAAGAATGTTGGTATACGACAATTTTCTTATGCTCTAAGGGTCTTTTGTTAAAAAGATCTAAGTATCTTTTTAAGAAGTCATTCGCTGCTTCATTCTTTATAGCCGGTAAAGGCGTGCTTGATTTAAGACTACCATCGTTTTTAAAGATTGAGTGTTTGGATGGCTGAGAATAGAGTTCTCCTCTGACTTTGCCGACAAGCTCTTTAATAGCTGGTTCATCTTCTTTAAGTACTTCACGAGCAGTTCTATAAAACTTAATACCATTACGGTCTGCCGGGATATGACTACCAGTAACCATAATAACTGGGATTTGATGGGTGACTCCGTAGTAAGCAACAGCAGGTATAGGTATTATGCCTAGGTAAATAACTTTGAATCCACTATCCAATATTGCTTGTGATACTGCCTGCAGGATTCGTGGGGTACTGGGGCGTAAATCGCCACCAAGTGCAATAGATCCACCTTTCCTGACCTCATTACTTTGTAGTAAAAAATCTAAAAAACCACGAGTATTGATGTAGCATTCAAGGTCAGTCATATCCGTCACTAACGCTCTTAATCCAGAAGTGCCAAAATTTAATTCTTCCGGTGTATGACCTAGGGATTCCAAGAGTGTCTTTGCCATCCTAGCTTGTCCTTGATTTTAGAGTTTGCTGCCAGCGCCAGGCATCAGCTAAAGCCTCAGCCAGAGATTTTTCTGCTTGCCAGTCGAGCACATTCTTAGCCTTTGTTGCATCGGCATAGTTCTTAATAATATCTCCTGAACGTCTGTCGCCTATACGATACGGAACTTTCTCTCCAGTAACTTTTTCAAAAGTTTTTATAACTTCCAGAACGCTACTGCCTTTGCCTGTACCTACATTAAAAACATCGTAGAAACCTACCCCTTGTTTGTTTAAATACTCCAGAGCTTTAACATGAGCCTTAGCCAAATCTACCACATGAATGTAGTCACGTATGCAAGTACCGTCTGGTGTCGGGTAGTCATCACCAAATACTGTAAGTTCTTTGTGCCAACCAGCCACTGTCTGGGTAATAAAAGGCACTAAAATTGACGGCCTACCAATCGGTAGTTCGCCGATAAGAGCAGATGGATGTGCGCCTATTGGGTTAAAGTAACGCAGGGAAATGCTACGCAAATTTTTAGATGCTCTAGTTGCGTCGCGTATAACCGTTTCGCCCATTTGCTTGGTAGCTCCATAAGGCGACTCTGCGAGCTTAACAGGCGACTCTTCAGTCAGTGGTAACTTGTCAGCTTCGCCGTAGACAGTGCATGAAGATGAAAAAACCAGGCTGGCTATCTTGTTATCTTCCAGAACTTCGAGTAGCTTTATGAGTCCAACGACATTATTTTCGTAGTACTTTAATGGTTTATCGACTGATTCACCGACGGCTTTGAAGGCGGCAAAATGTATAACGCCATCAATGTCTTCGGACTTAATAACCTTTTCTAAGGCTTTATGGTCTTGGTAGTCTTGTTCATAACACACAACTTCCAGACCGGTAATTTTTTTAAGACCCTTTAAGACTGACTTTGTAGAATTACTAAAATTATCGACTATAACCGGATGATAACCAGTAGCCACTAATTCAACTACTGTGTGCGAGCCAATATAACCCGCGCCGCCAGTAACTAAAATATTCTTCACTAACTACTATTCTACCGTAACGGACTTCGCGAGATTGGGCGGACGATCTATTTCTTTGTCCAGACCGCGTGCGAGAGCCAAGTAGTAAGTAAAGAGCTGAAACACAAGAACATTAAGCAGCGGTTGTAATTGTTCGAGTGTTTTTGGAACTTCAATTACATCTACGACTTCTTGAGGCAGCCTATCGCGTTGGCCTTCAGTAACCAGCGCGATGACCGGTCCATCGCGGGCTAAAACTTCTTGAATATTTGAAAGTACTTTTTCTTGAACAGTGCTATCAGTAGCGATAGCGATAGTCGGGAAGTCCTTTCCAATTAGACGAATTGGGCCATGCTTCATTTCGCCTGCCGGGTAACCTTCTGCGTGTACGCCGGTAATTTCTTTAATCTTCAATGCGCCTTCTTCGGCTGTCACTGACTCATAGCCGCGTCCTAACACATAACAGTGGTCATACTGGGCATACTTTTCGGCAATTGGACGCACTCGGTCCTCGGCAACTTCTAAAAACTGCTCAATTTTATCTGGCATTATCGCCAACTCTTCGAACATAGATTGTCTAAGTGACGATTCTTTATCTTTGCTTATTGCTAAGGCCATCTCAGCTAAGACCGTTACCTGAGACATAAAGGCTTTTGTACTGGCGACGGACTTTTCGCGTCCGGCGTTACAGTGTACACCACCATGAGTTATTGTTTCCATTTCAGAACCTGGTGAATTATTAACGCCCAATGTCAAATGCTTTGGCTTAAGCTTAGTTAGGCATCTTAGGGTGTCGGCTGTTTCACCTGACTGGGATACGCCAATGACAACTGAACGTCGGTTTATGGGTCGGTCCTCGTATTGATACTCGGACGCCAAATGAACTTCCGCAGGGATGCCAGCCAAATCTTCAAATAAGCGTGCACCTATACTCCCAGCGTAGTAGGCAGTTCCGCAACCTACTATCACAATACGATCAGCATCATAAAATCGCTCACGAATTTCCGAGTCTTCGGAATCTTCAATTCCACCCAGCCTGATACGGCCTTCACTCACTAACAGGCGCCCGCGCATAGCATTTCTAAGGGTCTCTGGTGCGTCGTGTATTTCTTTTAGCATCCAGTGTCTATATTCTCCTTTAGAGAAGGTTTCAATCTCTGTGCCATCCCACTTGGGTTCACGTGTAGTGATCTTACCGTCAAAATGCCAGGTTTTGTATTTACTGGGATCGCTTGATAGCCGCGCCATTTCGAAATGCTGGAGCGAGTCGGCCCACCTAGTTTGCTTCAGGACCTCACTTCGCATAGAAGCTACAAAGCGCTGATTACCTTTGACGCCCATATGCAATGGACTGCCACGTCTTGCTGCATAAATTGTGTCTGGCTCAAGTCCGAGTGAAGCCAGTATCGCATACGCACCTTCAAGCCTCCTGACAGTCCTGTCAAAAGCTTCATCTGGTTCCATACCTTGTTCTAAATGGTGTTGTAGTAAATGTGGTACAACTTCGGTATCAGTGCCAGAACGAAATTCATAGCCCATGGCCTCGAGCTCAGCCCGCAGTTCGGCGTGGTTTTCGATTATTCCGTTATGGACTATGGCGATCGAGCTATCGCCGTTAAGTTGGGGGTGGGCATTTGGCAAATATCCCGGCTTGCCATGTGTAGCCCATCTCGTGTGCCCAATAGCGGTGGCTGCTAGGGCTGCGTCTACTGGAATTTTGGCTCTTAGGTTTTCGACAGGGCCCACGGCTTTAATAGCTTCTAAAGTTGAGCTTCCACTTATAGGGTAGGCTACGCCGGAAGAATCATAGCCACGCTCATCAAGCTGGCCGATAGCGTCAACTACAAAATTGACTGCTTCGTTATGTCCAACGCACCCGGCTATTCCGCACATAATTGTCCTGCTTTCATATGATAAGCACAGAATTATATAGCATAATCAATTTAGCGCAATAGCAAATGGCAACAAAAAAATGACAATTATTATTGCTTAATTCCAGTTTAATTGCTATAATTACATGACAATGAATCAAGAAAAATTCTTGACCGATCTCGGTCTTAGCCCTGCAGAGACTAAGACGTATTTAGCGTTGCTGCATCGAGGCCCCAGTTCTATCCGCAAATTATCGGCGTTTACTTCTATAAATCGAGGGACCACATACGAAGCAATCAAGGCTCTTATTGGCCTCGGCTTAGTAAGTTATAAGATAGTTGGCAAACGTTCACGCTATACGGCCGAGAGCCCAGAAAACATAAATAATCTAATTACTGAAAAACAAAAAGAAATAGCAGAACTTAAATTACAGGCTCAAGAGATAGTACCAAATCTTTTAGGTTATGCCACGCAGTCGCAGGCTGCGCCAAAAGTTAGGTTTTATGAGGGGGACGAAGGTGTAGCCAGTATCTTGCATGACGTAATTAGCACCGTTTCTGGATTAGAAAATAAGGAATATTACGTATATTCTTCCAGGGCATTAAGGCAGTATCTCTATAGACGTTTTCCTAACTTCACAAGCCAGCGCGTTAAAGAAAAAATATTTGTAAAAGTTATTGCTATAGGTACGGGAGGCGATCCTTTACAGTTGGCTGAACGACGATTTTTAAAAGAGTCCGCCCAAGAAGTTTCATCTAGCTACAATATTATTTATGGCGATAAAGTCGCGCTGATCTCGGTTTCCGGCGACCTTACACCTTACGGTGTAGTTATAGAAGAGCCGGGAATGGCAGCCATGCAGCGACTACTCTTTAATCAACTTTGGCGAACTTTATAGTTTTAGATTTTTTATATAATCAGATACATTCTTTCTAAAATTGACAGCCGAGAATTTGCCTGCTCTATCAGCTACCAATTTATGATCAAAAGATTTTAATCCAAATTGTTCTATGGCTTTAGCTAGACTCTCGGGTGTTTGATTTTCGAACAAGAGTCCGGTGTTACTAGAGATATAATCATTAATTCCACCAATTTGGTAAGCAATCAACGGTGTACCCGCGGCCATTGCCTCAACGGCTACTATGCCAAAGTCGTCGATACCAGGGAAGATGAACGCCTTAGCCGAGCCAAATTTATCAGGCATTTCTTCGTCTGAAACTTTGGTCAAAAATGTAATACTCCGGCCAGCCATTCTTTTTAATCTTCTGTGATCAGGGCCATTTCCAATTACAATCAATGGGACATTAAGCTCCGTTGCTGCTTTAACAGCCAGATCTATGCGTTTGTATGGAGTTTGGCGGCCGGCTGTTACAAAACCATGCCTCTCGTCGGCTGGTTTATTAGAATCTCTAAAGCGATCTATCTCCACGGGTGGATGGATAACGGTAGAGTCGCGACCATAGTATTTTTTTATTTGTTCTTTTGTATAGCTAGAATTAGCAATTAAATAATCAGGTCGTTGAGCGGCCTTGTAGTCCCAGCGACGCATTGGGCTGACAAGTAAGCGTAAACCCAAGCGGGCTAGAGAGTCTAGTTTGCCAAAGCCTGGGTTATTTAAATATTCTTCATAGCGGCTCCAGTAGTAGTGGGTTGGCGCGTGAATGTACGATATATGTTTTGCGTCTTTACGGGCTTTAACAAACTTAGCTTCGGCGCCGCTGGCTGAGATAACAAGATCATAATCCTTTAAATTCAACCGGCTAAAAGTCCAAGCTCTTAATACTGGCAGGAACTTTTTTAAGCCTTTAGGTAATCTTTGCAGCCAAGTTGTTTTTACCTTAGCGTCTGTGAACCACTTATCGCCGTACCATAGGCTGGGGCTGGGGTCATATTGTGATGTATAAATCGGTGCATCAGGGAACAGGTGATGTAACTCTAAAACAACCCGCTCAGCACCACCCGTCCCAAGTAGCCAGTCACAGACAATTGCAACTTTCACTACCTGGCTCCGATACGCCGAAACACCACCCGAACTGTTTTAAGTAGAATGATTAGATCAAGCCACAGGCTCCAGTTCTGCACATAGTAAAGGTCAAGCTTTCGGCGCTCTTCAAAACTAATTGAACGGCGACCGGATACTTGAGCCAATCCGGTTAAGCCAGATTTTATAGCTAAAATTAAATCCTTCTTTTCGTGCTGTTCTAACTCGTGCGGCTGTAAGGCGCGTGGTCCAACTAGGCTAATATCACCTTTGATTATGTTAATAAGTTGTGGCAGCTCGTCCAAGCTGGTTAGCCGCAAAAATTTACCAATCTTACTAACCCGCGGATCATCAGGTATCTGGTCACCGCCAGCTCGGTATAATTTAATCAGCTCTGGCTGCCCCATTTTGGTAAAAGCTTCTTCAGGCGTCATGTTTGTGTATGCCTTTTTATGAGATCGGAACTTATAGATTTTTGCCTTATGGCCAAATCGGGTTAGTCGCGGGTCTTTGAAGAGCAGAGGCCCAAAGGGATCAGAAATTTTGATAGCTATTGCAATTAGCAGCATAAAGGGAAGGGCAATCAACAAGAAGATAGCGCCTAAGAACAAATCAGTTAATCGCTTTACGATTCGTCCCCAACCTATCAAGGCTGTTTGATGCACAGCGATCACAGGGACTTGAGAACGGAACAGCTCAACTTCAATATTACCGACAAACATTTCACTATTACCAGGTATGAAACGATAAGCAATGTGGTGCGTCTGAGCAAACTCTAAAATCTGGTTATTTAGGTTTTGATCAGCATAAAGTTCAGTTTGGACGATGCTATGGATAT
The DNA here is from genome assembly GCA_035650795.1 of Saccharimonadales bacterium (SeqCode). GTDB lineage: Bacteria > Patescibacteriota > Saccharimonadia > Saccharimonadales > UBA10212 > 2-01-FULL-49-22. The sequence continues at coordinate 1,859 of DASRGY010000061.1, read as the reverse complement.
CGTCAGCTTGGAGCTTCCTAATAGCCTCTTCAAAAGTCTTAAAAACAGGAAGGTGAGGGAATCTGCCTGTAGTATGAGCTTTGCTACCCGCAACACCAACAATCTGATAACCGGAGACATGCTTATCGGCTAAATTTTCTACTAGCTCAAGAGCTACCTTTGTATTACCAACAATTAAAATATTGGTGATGCCAATGTCGTATTTATATAGCGAAGCCCTAATTTCTCGGGCTAAGTTGCGGAAAATTACTAAGAAGATAAAAGCTAAGCCAAACCCATAAAGTGGTACGAGGTGTGCTGGAAAAACAATCTTATTAAAGCCATACTGGTAACCAATTACAAATAATAACCCAACAAAAGAACCAACAAATAGACGGCCTAGTTCCTGAAAGCGTTTCTCTTGAATCGAACTACTATAAAGCCCCAGAAGTGCGAAAATTAAAATCCAAAAAGGTAGAAGTAGTAAAAAAATACTCACATAATCAACGGCTCTAATAGGATGAGCAACCGGAACATTAGTAAAGTGACCTCGAATAATATAGGCTGCAATAAAGGCTGCTACTAATGCTAAGAAATCACCAACAACTAGAACGAGACTGTAAATCAAAGAAGCATTGGACTTCATGGCGCTATACTAGATTGTAACACTTATGAAGGCTTCTACTACTGTTAACAAACTGACAGACCGCTTATCGTGGCTGGTAGTAGCGATTTTGGTACTTTTACCATTTCATGCATTTTTAACAGTTTGGCTTTCTAGTGTATTAGGCCATTACACTTTATTACGCTTATGGAAAGAGTTTTTGCTTGTTCCAATCGTAGTTGGTGCTTTATATATTGTCTTCAAAGACAAGCAACTAAGGGGCAAGCTAGCTGCTTCATGGCTTATCAGGGTGGTAGGTATGTATGGGCTATTAATTTTAGTCTGGGCGTTTATACCGCTGGCAAGACATGATGTATCAGCCAAGGCTATGTGGTACGGCGTTTTGGTGGACTTAAGATTTTTAGCTTTCTTTTTAAGTGTGTTAATTTTAGCGACTAAATCGCAACTACTAGATAATATTTGGACAAAAATAGTTTTACTACCAGCCATTCTAGTCACGGCCTTTGCTATTTTGCAATATCTGGCCCTGCCTTATGATTTTTTAAAACACTTTGGCTACGGACCTTCTACGATCGAGCCTTATGAAACAATAAATCATAATATCCAACATATAAGAGTGGCTTCAACCCTGAGAGGCGCTAACCCACTTGGAGCTTATTTAATTCTGCCTGTTAGCGTTTTAACGGTTCTTCTGATCAAAAACAAAACTCAGCGCAAAGACGGAATTTTTTTGGGTACAGGTTTCTTATTAGCTCTTATATTTAGTTTTTCGCGCAGTGCCTGGATTAGTGTTGCTCTAAGTTGTGGCATTATTATCTGGACATTGGTAAAAAATAATCGTGCTAAGAAGATTCTGCTATGGACTCTAGCGGGAATCGTCGTATCAGGAGGCATACTGGCGGTAACTTTACGAAACAACGCTAATTTTCAGAATACCTTTTTACACACGGAAAATAATTCAAAAATAGCAGAAAGTTCAAACTACGGGCATAGAGCGGCTTTTAGAAGGGCTGCTAACGATATCTTTCATCACCCACTCGGGCACGGAGTCGGGGCGGCTGGACCAGAATCTGTATACAATAAACAACCTGCTCGAATTGCTGAAAATTACTTCTTACAAATCGCACAGGAAGCGGGGATAATCGGGGCGCTTTTGTTTATTGCTATTTGTGTAGGTATAGCCAGACTGCTGTGGCAGCAACGGAGTGATCCGCTGGCTCTATGTTTATTTGCCAGTCTAATAGGTATTAGTTTT